>JAAFIN010000050.1 GCA_013297825.1 Cytophagales bacterium | reverse complement strand
AAATATTATTTTATGGAATATTTTTTAAAATACATCATTTTTTCAACTGTCTGAATTTTAAATATTCAGAACTTTTTATTACTTTGTATCGTAATGTTTTTTATGACACTTATTTTAATTCACAATTTTACTTTCTTATTTATTTTTCCTTAAATAAAATATAACCATATATATTTTTCACAGAAAACATAACTTTTGTATGAAACACACAAATACCACTTTGCGAAGTTTATCGCTTTTTTTGAGGGAGAAATGGCATCAATGTATGCTGTTTTTGATTTTTTTTCTTTTGGTTTCAGAAGGATTTGCTCAAACGTTTTATAGTCGTATTGCTGGTTCAGCAGATTGGAACACAGCAGGCACTTGGTCTACAGTATCTTTAGGTGGTGCAAGCTGTGGTTGCATACCCACAGGAGCAAGTAATGTTATTATTGGTGTAGGGCATACTGTTACCATCGCAACAAGCACTGTAAACTTAGGAAACCTTACTGTAAATGGCGTATTGGATTTAGGAACAGGGGGTGCTATAGGAAATTTCACACCTATAACTTCTTCCACAGGAACAGTAAGAGTTGCATCCAATTATAATTTTCCTACCTCACAAGTAGGCGGTAATTGGGGGGCTTTGGTTGTGGAATATTATGGTGCTTCTAATTATACACTTCTTAATACTTTTGGCAATGCAGGCACAACTTATCCTGCCACACGTATCAACACTACAGCAACTATCACTATGCCAAGTGGCAATGTAACTATTGTTAGAAACTTAAATATAATATCAGGTACGGTTAATTCAAACACAGCTAATACACTCACTATCACAGATAATCTAATAATATCATCAGGAGCAACACTAAACGCACAAGGTAAAAATATCATAGTAAATGATGGTGTTAGTAATGGTTCATTTATTTCTGGTACATTAAATATCACAACAAGTAATGTTACTTTTCAAAAAGCTGTTACTGTAAATAATGGGGGAATTATACAAGATAGTGATGCAACTGGTTCAAACACCTTCAATGGTGCTGTAAGTGTGAGTACAGGTGGAACATTAAGCAATACTGCAAATAACGAAACTTGGAATTTTAATTCCACAGTTAGCAATAGTGGTACTATATCTGTAATAGCAGGTTCGCCCACTTTTAATTTTGCTGGGGACATCACTAACAATGGTACTATAATACTAGTAGGAGGTGCGACCACTTTTAATTTTACTGGAAACATCACCAATGGTGCAGGTGCAACTTTTGATTTAGCTCGAAATAATACGGTTTATAATTTTATAGGAGGAGGCACAATTACAATAACTGCCAATGCCCCTATGTCGTTTGGCTCAGCATTTGGAGGTGGTGGCATAGATGCAGGAACAACTGTAACAATAGCAGATGGTTCATTTCCAATAAGTTTTTCTGGGGCTACTGTGAATATATCAGGAATTTTGATAAACAACTTGCAATCAAACACGCTTAGTGTGTGGAATATGTTAGGCACAGGAACATTCATCAATGGCACAAATGCTGTTTTTAGAAGTGCAGGAGGTGGAGCGCCAAGTGTAACTAATTTTACTTGTACTGCACCTGGAAATTTAGTGTATTATGACAGTGCAAATAACCAGACTGTAGCATCAACTACATATCATCATCTAACATTTGGGAATTTAGCTACGAAAACATTAGGAGGAGATATTACTGTCAATGGGAATTTATTTGTGGGGGGTGGAACAACCTTAAATACAGGCGGATATGTTACAACAGCACAAGGAGATGTTACTCAAAATGGAACATTATCAGGTAATCCAAAATTCATATTGACAGGGGGAAATAGTAATTTCACTTCTGCCTCTGCACTCACACTTCAGGAACTCACTATCAACAAGTCTGCTCCCAACAACACTATAACTTTTTCACAAGCATTAACCATTACTAATTCGCTTACTTTGACAAGTGGCAGAATAGTGCTTGGTGGAACGCTAAATATGGGTGCTTTTTCAGTATTATTACCCACCATTCCCACATCAAACTCATATATCATCAATAATGGGTTTAATTTTACACGTGATTTGACACTTGTAGGAGGAGTTTATTATTTTCCTGTTGGTAGTATGTCTGGTTTTAAAATGATAGCTTTGGATATACCAGCAAGTATAGTAATAATGAGGTTTGACACTACACCCTCTCCCATACCTCCTGCAAATGCTATTAATACTTCAGGAGGGATGTGGACAATTACCTCTGCTGACGCAAACATTACTTTTTATAGTCCCTGCCCAAATATGGGACTGAATCCAACCATATACAGAAATACATCAGGTTGGAATCCATTAACGACTAATAATCTTGGTAATGATGTTTCTGTTAACTCAGTAACTGGATTAACAAGTTCAACTTTTATGGTGTATAATCTTTTGCAACCACCTGTTGCAAAAACTGCTTCAAGTGTTACTTCTAACTCTTTTGTGGCAAATTGGATGAGTGTACCAGGAGCGGATAGTTATGATATAGAAGTATCCACCACAGGTTCATTTACAGGCACACCTACACAAACAGGTATCACAAGTTTATTCATAAATGTATCAGCTTCTCCAAATACAGTCTATTTTTATCGTGTCAGGGCTTTTGTTACTGTGGGAAGTCTTACAAGTGCATATTCCAATGTAAAAATGACCTCTACATATATAGGCGTAGGTGGTGGCAATACATTAGATTTTAATACAAATAAAAGGGTTGAAATTCCTAATGATAATACATTAAACTTTACCACTCCCTCATCTAACTTTACCCTTGAAGCGTGGATAAAAATCAATAGCATAGGAACTGTCATGAGGATTTTCTCAAAAAGAAATGCGTCCAATCAAGGTTATGGGTTGTATGTTGATACATCAGGTATCTTAAGAGCATCATTGAATAGTGGTACACAACCTGCAAATGGCAGTGTGGCACTCCCTGTTGGGCAATGGATACACGTGGCTATGAACGTAAGTGGAACAAATATTTCGTTTTACGTGAATGGTATGCTTTCATCTGCTACATTAGCAAGCATTACAAGTGTAACACAACCACTCAGCATAGGTGCTAATTTTGATAATACACAGCCTTTTAATGGACAAATAGATGAGGTACGTGTTTGGGATGTAAATGTGGCTCAAAGTGATATTAGAAATTTTATGTGTAAAAAAATAAATACTACACACCCTAATTTTGCTGATTTGGTGGTTTATATGCCTTTTGATGAAGGTGGAACAGGTATTTTTACAGAAAACGAAGCACCAAATGCTACTTTTGATGGAACTTTGATAAATACGCCTACTCGTACACTTTCTACAGCTCCGATTGGTGACCTAAGTGCAAATAGTTATGTTGGAGCATCTATCACTATCAATGACACCACACCTTTTGTTGATGCCTTTACATTATCCAATACTACAGGTGCACCAACAGGTTACCACATCTATAAAATAGAAGCACAACCCAATGTAACCTTACCACCCACCAATTATTTGGGTGTTTATAATAATCTATATTATGGTGTATTTTTTGTAGGAGGCACTAATCCACGAGGAAATATCTCATACAATTACAATACCAATCCAAACATAGCCAATGGCAATGCCTTGCGTTTTGCGAGGAGAAATGATGCTTCTGCTCCTGCTTGGTTAGCTTATGGGGGTATCATCAACCGCCAAGCAAAAACGGTCAATCGTATGCGTGCAACTGCTGGTGAGTATATCTTAGCCACTCGTAACGCTGTGATGAGTAATGCAAGGAATGCAGGGACAGGATTGGCTCTCAATAGCACACAATTTGGACAAATAGCAAGACCAGTAAAAGATGATTTTACAATAGAGTTTTGGGTACGTCCAAATGCCACAGGAGCAGGAAGTACATGGAGAGATAGCCACAGAATTATATCAGCAAATAGTGTAGTAAATAATAGAGATTTTGGAGTAGGACTGTTATCAACAGGTGCTTTACAATTTGGTATTGGGAGTGGTTCATCTGATATTGCCATTACTTCGCCTGCCCTTACTATGGGGCAATGGTATCATGTTGCTCTCACACGTGGGGCAGCAGCTAAATCAATGGAAATGCATATCAATGGCACACTTGTAGCCTCAAACTATTCCAATAGCAATACATTAAGTTTAGATGCATTTTCAACTTTGAATTTTGGTGTCAATCCTTTTATTAATGCAACCATAGACGAAATAAAATTCTGGGATACTGTAGTTTCAGGCAATACCATCAAAGACTGGATGAACCTTCGTGCAAACAGCAACCACCCTAATTTTAATAATCTTGTGGCATATTATCGTTGTGATGATGCAACAGGCATATTTGCAGAGGATTTAGCAAATGGACAAGAAGCAACTTTATCCAACGCAAGTATGTGGACAACAGGCACACAACCTTTGGGAGATGGTGCTTCAGTGCGTTTGCCTGCCACAACAGGCAATGGCGTTACTTACACCAATTACACAGCAGCAGGTGTTTCCATCATACTTCCAGCTACAGGACCTTATCCAAATGGTGATTTGGTGGTAACTCGCTTAGATACTGCCCCTGAAAGCTATCCAAATGTTCCAGGAATGAGTTTTATATCTTCTTATTGGGTAATTCGCAATTATGGCACAAACCTTACTTTTAACAACCTCACAGAAATAAAATTTGAAGTTCCTGCTGGGAATATCATATCAGGTCTTGATAATGCAAATCCAAACAACATCAAACTCTACAAACGCCCTGATAATGCAGTAGGTGCTGGCACTTGGAACTTCGTGCAGGGTGCGACTGGCTTTGGTAGTATAAAGTTTGGAGGACCTACTGTAATTGAAGATTTAAGTCAATTTGTGATAGGTAGTACATCTTCTCCTTTGGGGGTAAGTTGGGTAAATTTTGAGGGACAACGCACCCAAGACCAAGAAGTTACTTTGCGTTGGAACACTGCCACAGAAACCAACAATATGGGTTTTGAAATCCAAAGAAGCAAAGATGGTGTGAATTTTGAGAAAATTGGTTTTGTTGATGGAAAAGGCAATACCTCCAAAGGTGGAAATTACACTTTCCAAGACAAAGAAAGCACACAAGCATATTATTATCGCCTCAGACAAGTTGATGTTGATGGTGATGCCAATTTTAGCAAAACCCTTTTTATTAATGCTGAAATCAAAAATGAGGTTTTGACCATTTATCCAAACCCAACCACCAGCGAAATTCATCTCCAAACCAAAACAGAATGGGCAAAAGATAATAATTTACGCATTATTATCCATGATGCAGAAGGTAAAAAAGTATGGGAAGGAAAAGGGAATCTGTTGGATTTGCAAGAAAATATCAATCTCCAACTCAAAAATTGGAAATCTGGTATTTATATCCTCAAACTCCAAACACCTGATAAAATTTTGCAAAGTAAATTTGTGAAATTGTAAAAAAAAAACAAGAACAAACAGCCAGATTCTTTCAGAATGACACATTTATTTGTCATTCCGTAGGAATCTGGCTGTTCCTTTTCTCTCTAAAAAAAACAACCAAATTGTTACGCAATGACAAGTGAGTTGTTGGCTGTTCCATTTATCATTTAACATTCATCATTGAATTTGGCTGTTCCATTCATAATTCATCATTTATCATTCATAATTTGCATTTGTAGTCCATTTGTAGTCCCCAAAAAATCATATTTTTTATTGAAAAAGCAAAATAATGTTTAATTTTGAGGAAAAATTAGCTCTTTAAGGATTTATATGCAGAGGAAATCTTAAAACTTGTAATATAAACGTAATATTTTTTTGTCATTTAAAAAATTAGGCTTACAAAAACCCAAAAACAAGTATTTATTCAAAATAAATATTATTTTATGGAATATTTTTTAAAATACATCATTTTTTCAACTGTCTGAATTTTAAATATTCAGAACTTTTTATTACTTTGTATCGTAATGTTTTTTATGACACTTATTTTAATTCACAATTTTACTTTCTTATTTATTTTTCCTTAAATAAAATATAACCATATATATTTTTCACAGAAAACATAACTTTTGTATGAAACACACAAATACCACTTTGCGAAGTTTATCGCTTTTTTTGAGGGAGAAATGGCATCAATGTATGCTGTTTTTGATTTTTTTTCTTTTGGTTTCAGAAGGATTTGCTCAAACGTTTTATAGTCGTATTGCTGGTTCAGCAGATTGGAACACAGCAGGCACTTGGTCTACAGTATCTTTAGGTGGTGCAAGCTGTGGTTGCATACCCACAGGAGCAAGTAATGTTATTATTGGTGTAGGGCATACTGTTACCATCGCAACAAGCACTGTAAACTTAGGAAACCTTACTGTAAATGGCGTATTGGATTTAGGAACAGGGGGTGCTATAGGAAATTTCACACCTATAACTTCTTCCACAGGAACAGTAAGAGTTGCATCCAATTATAATTTTCCTACCTCACAAGTAGGCGGTAATTGGGGGGCTTTGGTTGTGGAATATTATGGTGCTTCTAATTATACACTTCTTAATACTTTTGGCAATGCAGGCACAACTTATCCTGCCACACGTATCAACACTACAGCAACTATCACTATGCCAAGTGGCAATGTAACTATTGTTAGAAACTTAAATATAATATCAGGTACGGTTAATTCAAACACAGCTAATACACTCACTATCACAGATAATCTAATAATATCATCAGGAGCAACACTAAACGCACAAGGTAAAAATATCATAGTAAATGATGGTGTTAGTAATGGTTCATTTATTTCTGGTACATTAAATATCACAACAAGTAATGTTACTTTTCAAAAAGCTGTTACTGTAAATAATGGGGGAATTATACAAGATAGTGATGCAACTGGTTCAAACACCTTCAATGGTGCTGTAAGTGTGAGTACAGGTGGAACATTAAGCAATACTGCAAATAACGAAACTTGGAATTTTAATTCCACAGTTAGCAATAGTGGTACTATATCTGTAATAGCAGGTTCGCCCACTTTTAATTTTGCTGGGGACATCACTAACAATGGTACTATAATACTAGTAGGAGGTGCGACCACTTTTAATTTTACTGGAAACATCACCAATGGTGCAGGTGCAACTTTTGATTTAGCTCGAAATAATACGGTTTATAATTTTATAGGAGGAGGCACAATTACAATAACTGCCAATGCCCCTATGTCGTTTGGCTCAGCATTTGGAGGTGGTGGCATAGATGCAGGAACAACTGTAACAATAGCAGATGGTTCATTTCCAATAAGTTTTTCTGGGGCTACTGTGAATATATCAGGAATTTTGATAAACAACTTGCAATCAAACACGCTTAGTGTGTGGAATATGTTAGGCACAGGAACATTCATCAATGGCACAAATGCTGTTTTTAGAAGTGCAGGAGGTGGAGCGCCAAGTGTAACTAATTTTACTTGTACTGCACCTGGAAATTTAGTGTATTATGACAGTGCAAATAACCAGACTGTAGCATCAACTACATATCATCATCTAACATTTGGGAATTTAGCTACGAAAACATTAGGAGGAGATATTACTGTCAATGGGAATTTATTTGTGGGGGGTGGAACAACCTTAAATACAGGCGGATATGTTACAACAGCACAAGGAGATGTTACTCAAAATGGAACATTATCAGGTAATCCAAAATTCATATTGACAGGGGGAAATAGTAATTTCACTTCTGCCTCTGCACTCACACTTCAGGAACTCACTATCAACAAGTCTGCTCCCAACAACACTATAACTTTTTCACAAGCATTAACCATTACTAATTCGCTTACTTTGACAAGTGGCAGAATAGTGCTTGGTGGAACGCTAAATATGGGTGCTTTTTCAGTATTATTACCCACCATTCCCACATCAAACTCATATATCATCAATAATGGGTTTAATTTTACACGTGATTTGACACTTGTAGGAGGAGTTTATTATTTTCCTGTTGGTAGTATGTCTGGTTTTAAAATGATAGCTTTGGATATACCAGCAAGTATAGTAATAATGAGGTTTGACACTACACCCTCTCCCATACCTCCTGCAAATGCTATTAATACTTCAGGAGGGATGTGGACAATTACCTCTGCTGACGCAAACATTACTTTTTATAGTCCCTGCCCAAATATGGGACTGAATCCAACCATATACAGAAATACATCAGGTTGGAATCCATTAACGACTAATAATCTTGGTAATGATGTTTCTGTTAACTCAGTAACTGGATTAACAAGTTCAACTTTTATGGTGTATAATCTTTTGCAACCACCTGTTGCAAAAACTGCTTCAAGTGTTACTTCTAACTCTTTTGTGGCAAATTGGATGAGTGTACCAGGAGCGGATAGTTATGATATAGAAGTATCCACCACAGGTTCATTTACAGGCACACCTACACAAACAGGTATCACAAGTTTATTCATAAATGTATCAGCTTCTCCAAATACAGTCTATTTTTATCGTGTCAGGGCTTTTGTTACTGTGGGAAGTCTTACAAGTGCATATTCCAATGTAAAAATGACCTCTACATATATAGGCGTAGGTGGTGGCAATACATTAGATTTTAATACAAATAAAAGGGTTGAAATTCCTAATGATAATACATTAAACTTTACCACTCCCTCATCTAACTTTACCCTTGAAGCGTGGATAAAAATCAATAGCATAGGAACTGTCATGAGGATTTTCTCAAAAAGAAATGCGTCCAATCAAGGTTATGGGTTGTATGTTGATACATCAGGTATCTTAAGAGCATCATTGAATAGTGGTACACAACCTGCAAATGGCAGTGTGGCACTCCCTGTTGGGCAATGGATACACGTGGCTATGAACGTAAGTGGAACAAATATTTCGTTTTACGTGAATGGTATGCTTTCATCTGCTACATTAGCAAGCATTACAAGTGTAACACAACCACTCAGCATAGGTGCTAATTTTGATAATACACAGCCTTTTAATGGACAAATAGATGAGGTACGTGTTTGGGATGTAAATGTGGCTCAAAGTGATATTAGAAATTTTATGTGTAAAAAAATAAATACTACACACCCTAATTTTGCTGATTTGGTGGTTTATATGCCTTTTGATGAAGGTGGAACAGGTATTTTTACAGAAAACGAAGCACCAAATGCTACTTTTGATGGAACTTTGATAAATACGCCTACTCGTACACTTTCTACAGCTCCGATTGGTGACCTAAGTGCAAATAGTTATGTTGGAGCATCTATCACTATCAATGACACCACACCTTTTGTTGATGCCTTTACATTATCCAATACTACAGGTGCACCAACAGGTTACCACATCTATAAAATAGAAGCACAACCCAATGTAACCTTACCACCCACCAATTATTTGGGTGTTTATAATAATCTATATTATGGTGTATTTTTTGTAGGAGGCACTAATCCACGAGGAAATATCTCATACAATTACAATACCAATCCAAACATAGCCAATGGCAATGCCTTGCGTTTTGCGAGGAGAAATGATGCTTCTGCTCCTGCTTGGTTAGCTTATGGGGGTATCATCAACCGCCAAGCAAAAACGGTCAATCGTATGCGTGCAACTGCTGGTGAGTATATCTTAGCCACTCGTAACGCTGTGATGAGTAATGCAAGGAATGCAGGGACAGGATTGGCTCTCAATAGCACACAATTTGGACAAATAGCAAGACCAGTAAAAGATGATTTTACAATAGAGTTTTGGGTACGTCCAAATGCCACAGGAGCAGGAAGTACATGGAGAGATAGCCACAGAATTATATCAGCAAATAGTGTAGTAAATAATAGAGATTTTGGAGTAGGACTGTTATCAACAGGTGCTTTACAATTTGGTATTGGGAGTGGTTCATCTGATATTGCCATTACTTCGCCTGCCCTTACTATGGGGCAATGGTATCATGTTGCTCTCACACGTGGGGCAGCAGCTAAATCAATGGAAATGCATATCAATGGCACACTTGTAGCCTCAAACTATTCCAATAGCAATACATTAAGTTTAGATGCATTTTCAACTTTGAATTTTGGTGTCAATCCTTTTATTAATGCAACCATAGACGAAATAAAATTCTGGGATACTGTAGTTTCAGGCAATACCATCAAAGACTGGATGAACCTTCGTGCAAACAGCAACCACCCTAATTTTAATAATCTTGTGGCATATTATCGTTGTGATGATGCAACAGGCATATTTGCAGAGGATTTAGCAAATGGACAAGAAGCAACTTTATCCAACGCAAGTATGTGGACAACAGGCACACAACCTTTGGGAGATGGTGCTTCAGTGCGTTTGCCTGCCACAACAGGCAATGGCGTTACTTACACCAATTACACAGCAGCAGGTGTTTCCATCATACTTCCAGCTACAGGACCTTATCCAAATGGTGATTTGGTGGTAACTCGCTTAGATACTGCCCCTGAAAGCTATCCAAATGTTCCAGGAATGAGTTTTATATCTTCTTATTGGGTAATTCGCAATTATGGCACAAACCTTACTTTTAACAACCTCACAGAAATAAAATTTGAAGTTCCTGCTGGGAATATCATATCAGGTCTTGATAATGCAAATCCAAACAACATCAAACTCTACAAACGCCCTGATAATGCAGTAGGTGCTGGCACTTGGAACTTCGTGCAGGGTGCGACTGGCTTTGGTAGTATAAAGTTTGGAGGACCTACTGTAATTGAAGATTTAAGTCAATTTGTGATAGGTAGTACATCTTCTCCTTTGGGGGTAAGTTGGGTAAATTTTGAGGGACAACGCACCCAAGACCAAGAAGTTATTTGCGTTGGAATACTGCTACAGAAACCAACAATATGGGTTTTGAAATCCAAAGAAGCAAAGATGGTGTGAATTTTGAGAAAATTGGTTTTGTTGATGGAAAAGGCAATACCTCCAAAGGTGGAAATTACACTTTCCAAGATAAAGAAAGCACACAAGCATATTATTATCGCCTCAGACAAGTTGATGTAGATGGGGAAGCTAATTTTAGCAAAACATTATTTATCAATGCTGAAATCAAAAATGAGGTTTTGACCATTTATCCAAACCCAACCACAAGCGAAATCCACCTCCAAACCAAAACAGAATGGGCAAAAGATAATAATTTACGCATTATTATCCATGATGCAGAAGGTAAAAAAGTATGGGAAGGAAAAGGTAATCTTTTGGATTTGCAAGAAAATATCAATCTTCAACTCAAAAATTGGAAATCTGGTATTTATATCCTCAAACTCCAAACACCTGATAAAATTTTGCAAAGTAAATTTGTGAAATTGTAAAACCAAAGCCCCTAACCCCAAAAGGGAACAAACAGCCAGATAATTTCACAATGACAAAAAAATACAATAAATATGTCATTCTGAAAGAATCTGGCTGTTTTTTTCACTATAAAAACAACCAAAAAACGTGTCATTCTGAAAGAATCTGGCTGTTTTTTTCACTATAAAAACAACCAAAAAATGTGTCATTCTGAAAGAATCTGGCTGTTCCTTTCTCTATAAAAATAACCAATAAATATGTCATTCTGAAAGAATCTGGCTGTTTTTTTCACTATAAAAACAACCAAAAAACGTGTCATTCTGAAAGAATCTGGCTGTTTTTTTCACTATAAAAACAACCAAAAAATGTGTCATTCTGAAAGAATCTGGCTGTTTTTTTCACTATAAAAATAACCAAAAAACGTGTCATTCTGAAAAGAATATGACTGTTCCTTTCTCTATAAAAATAACCAAAAAACGTGTCATTCTGAAAGAATCTGGCTGTTTTTTTCTCTATAAAAATAACAAAAAAACGTGTCATTCTGAAAGAATCTGGCTGTTCTTTTTAACAAATAAACTTGTCAATCCACTATGAATAACCATAATTACTGCGTTTACATCATCACTAATCCAAAACAAAGCGTATTATATGTAGGCGTTACCAATAACCTTGTGCGAAGATTGGAAGAACATTATGAAAATAGAGGTAATCAAAAAACGTTTGCAGGCAAATACTATTGCTACAATCTTCTGTATTTTCAACCATTTCAATACATTGAGGACGCTATTGCGTATGAAAAAGAATTAAAAATATTATTGCGAACAACAAAAGACAGAATTGTCAATGAGTTTAATCCTGAACGAAAATTCCTAAACGCAGAAGTGGGTCATAACATTCCATTTCTATAAAAAGAACAGCCAGATTCTTTCAGAATGACAAAAAGCGTGTAACAAACGTATAAAAAAATGTGTCATTCTGAAAGAATCTGGCTGTTCCTTTCACTATAAAAACAATCAATAAACGTGTCATTGGCTGTTCTCTGTGAAAGAACAGCCAAACAATCAGATTCTTTCAGAATGACAAAAAGCGTATAACAAAAATATAAAAAAACGTGTCATTCTGAAAGAATCTGGCTGTTCCTTTCACTATAAAAACAATCAATAAATGTGTCATTGACTGTTCTATACAAAAGAACAGCCAAACAGCCAGATTCTTTCAGAATGACAAAAAGCGTGTAACAAACGTATAAAAAAAGGTGTCATTCTGAAAGAATCTGGCTGTTCTATTTACTATAAAAACAATCAATCAACGTGTCATTGGTTGTTCCCTGCGAAAGAACAGCTAAATAGCTATATTCTTTCAGAATGATAAAAGGGTGTGTAAAAACGTGTCATTCTGAAAGAATCTAGCTGTTCCTTTCACAGTATTTGCATTCCCCAAAAAAACATTTACATTTGCAAAAAAACACTTAATTCCATTAATGAAAAAAACAACTTTTCTAAAAATATTGTTATTATTGCTCCCCCTTTGGGGGCTGGGGGGCTTGTCTTTCCTTTTCGCCCAAAAATCCTCTCTTGACAGCCTCAAAAATGCTCTTATCACTGCTAAAGATACCAACAAAGTAAATATTTTAAATGATTTAGTAAAACTTTCTATCAATTCTAATCCCTTACAAGCAGAAAAATACACACAAGAAGCCTTAGAAAATGCACAAAAAATAGGGTACAGGAAAGGAGAAGCACAAGCACATACAGCAATGGGTATTTTGAACAGTAGAGCGAAAAAATTTATAAAATCATTTGAAAATTATAGTTTTGCTTTAAAAATAAGAGAAGAATTGAATGATAAAAAAGGAATTTCAACTTCTTTCAATAACTTAGGAGCTTTGATGACAGAACAAAGTAATTTTAATTCTGCAATGGAATATTACCTTAAATCATTGAAAATAAGAGAAGAAATGAAAGATGAAAAAGGGCAATTAAGTACACTCAATAACTTAGGAGCAGTATTTATGTATCAAGCAAGTGAGCAAAACACTGATACCCTTGCTTACAAACAAGCCATTGGTTTTTTTGAGAAAGCATTAGCACTTTCCAAAAAATTAAAAGACAAAAGAAATGAAGCAGTATTACTCAACAACATAGGCGAAATCTACAAAAGAGTAAAGAAAAATAAACAAGCAATAGATTATTACCTAAAATCAATCATCATCAGAGAAGAAATCAAAGATAATGTTCAGTTGCCAGCCTCTTATAATAGTCTGGGTGATGTGTATTTCAACATGAAAGAATACAAAACCGCTTTCACCTACCAATCAAAAGCAAAAGATTTAGCCACAAAAATAGACAACAAACAGATGATAGTAGAAAGTGGTTATGGATTGGCACGTATCGCAGTTATCAATCAGGAACTTGAAAAAGCATTGCAAGAAGCACAAACAGGATTAGACCTAAGCCAAAAAACAGATTTTAAACAGGGCATCATAGAAGGACGTGAGTTATTAGCTGAAATCTACGAGAAAAAAGGAGATTATAAAAATGCTTTTCATTATAAAGTAAATGCCCATCACCTCAAAGACAGTCTTTTTAACGAACAAAACAGCAAAATCCTATCAGGCAAAGAAAGTGCCTACCAATTAGAACAGCGTGATAACCAAATAAAATTACGTGATGCCAACATAGCACGCCAAAATCTATTCAACTACGCCCTTATCTTAGGTTTAGGATTGGTATTTATATTGGCATTTGTGTTGTTTAGAGGGCAACAAGCACAGAAAAAGGCAAACAAAGAAATTTCTTTTGAAAAAGCAAAATCTGATAACCTCCTTCTTAATATTCTCCCTGAAAAAGTAGCCCAAGAACTCAAAGAAAAAGGCTCTGCAACCGCCCAACGTTATGATATGGCTTCGGTGTTATTTACAGATTTTCAAGGTTTTACCAAAAGAACTGCCCTGATGACTCCAGAACAGGTTATCGCAGAACTTAACCTTTGTTTTTCTAAATTTGATGAAATTATCAAAAAATACAACTTAGAAAAAATTAAAACCATTGGAGATGCGTATATGTGTGCTGGTGGTTTGCCTATTGCAAATAAAACAAATCCCATAGATGCCATAAAAGCAGGCTTAGAAATGCAAAAATATATGCAAACCTACAAAGAAGAATGTATCGCAAAAGGCGAGGAGTATTTTCAATGTAGATTGGGGATTAACACAGGTAAAGTAGTAGCTGGTGTGGTAGGAACGAGTAAATTCGCTTATGACATTTGGGGTGATGCGGTTAATACTGCAAGCAGGGCAGAAAGTAGTGGAGAAGTTGGCAAGGTAAATATTACTGGAACTACTTACGAATTGGTAAAAGACGTTTTTGAATGTGAATACAGAGGTGAATTGGAACTAAAAGGCAAGGGACTTGTGAAGATGTATTTTGTGGTTGCAGAAAAAAGCCCCCTAACCCCCAAAGGGGGAATTTAAAAACAGTTATCATTGCGTAGCAATCTGGCTGTTTTATATTTTGGCTGTTTTCCTTTCCCCTTACTACTTTCCTCTTATTACTTATTTATCCCTTTCCCTTTTTACAATACTTTTTCAAAAACTTTTCTGCGTCAACACTTCCCAAATCAGATGCTTTTTGCCAAAAAGCACAGGCTTGTTTAATATCTTTTTTTTGTTTGTGGTAATTTCCCCAAATAAAATGTACTTCAAAAGAATTTGGGTTAATTTTTAAGGCTTTTTCAAGGTGTTCAAGAGCAATTTTGTATCTTATTTCTTTGTTTTTTGGGGTGTCTTTGCTTTCATTTTCTTTGAGTGATAAATCCGCAATCGCAATGTGTGCGTCTATTTCATTAGGATTATATTGGAGAGCAGTTTTAAAATCTTCATAAGCCTTTGGACTTTCGCCCATATTCCAATATCCAATACCACGATTATAATATGCAGCAGCATAAATTGGATTATCTTTGACTGCTTCATTGTACCAAAACCACGCTTTTTCGTGATTTGGTTTGTTAGTTTCCATACTTCCCAATAGTATTTTTGCGTCAGGATAATTGGTTTGTAGATGGATAGCTTTGTTCGCACATTCTTCTGCTTCTTTGTTTTTTCCTGTATAAAAATAAATAATTGCTTTGCAATAATATACATCAGCTTGCGAAGGTAATAGTTTTAGGGATTTATCATAATTTTTTAATGCATTATCAAATGCTGATTTTGCATAAAAACAAAGCCCTCTTTTTTTGTAAGCAAGTGCGTTGGTGCTGTCTTTTTGGATATATTCATCAAATTTTAAAAGTGCTTTTTCAAAATTTTTATTATCAAAAAAAACAAGTGCTTCCTCCAAAATATATTCTTTTTGTTGAGCAAAAACATTTTGAATGTTGAATGTTGAATGGTAAATGGTAAATAAAATAACCAAATACAAAGTTTTAAATAAGTTCAAAGTTTTAAAAATTTAGGGGGTTAAGAAAGTCACTACAATTTTTTTAAAAAAATTAAAAAGCAAAAATTGTATTTTTTGTATTAAAAACAAGATTTTTATTTAATTTTGTATTTTAAAAATATAAAAAATAAATAAAATTTATTTTTGCATCAAATTTAAAGCTAAAAATATCAAATTTAATATAGAAAATTTAATATAGTAAAATACTATGCGTATAGATAGAGGACGATATTATGGTTGGGTAAGAGGGTTGTGGTTTACATTTTGGGGCTTTTGGCTCACAGTGGTTTTATATTTTGTGGCGTTAAGTTACAATTTTTTGGGTTTATTTGGCGAAATTCCAAGTTTGGAGGAACTTGCTAATCCAAGAAATGAATTAGCATCAGAAATTTATAGTGCGGATAATGTCCTTATGGGAAAATATTATCGTGAAAATCGCACTTTGGCAAAATACGAAGAACTTTCACCTTATTTGATAAATGCCTTAATTGCTACCGAAGATGTGCGTTTTGAGGAACATTCAGGCATTGATTTGAGGGCATTGTTGAGGGCGGTAATGGCTCGTGGAAATGATGGCGGTGGTAGCACATTAAGCCAACAATTAGCCAAAAATTTGTTTCGTTTGCGTCAGCGTGAAAGTGAAGGTACTTTTCATAAAGTCCCTGTTTTGAGAACTTTGGTTACAAAAACCAAAGAATGGGTAACTTCTGTAAAAATTGAAAGAAATTATACTAAAAAAGAAATTATTGAACTTTATCTTAATACAGTTGAATTTGGTAGCAATGCTTTTGGCATAAATACCGCTTCACGCACTTTTTTTGATAAAAATCCAAGCCAACTAAATGTTCAAGAATCCGCAATGTTGGTAGGGCTTTTGAAAGCCCCAAGTAAATACAGCCCTTATCACGAAAAGAAAAATGCCATAGAAAGGCGTAATGTGGTATTGGGGCAAATGGAAAAATATGGGTTCCTAAGTGCTGAACAATCCAAACACTTTCAAGCCCAACCACTTGTACCAAAACGTGGCGAAGAAGAACATACCGCAGGAATTGCACCTTATTTTAGGGTTGAAGCCCAAAAATGGCTTTTGGACTGGGGAAAAAGAGAAGGCAGAGATATTTATAAAGATGGTCTAAGGATTTATACCACCATTGACAGCAAAATGCAAGTTTTGGCTGAACAAGCAGTTATAGAACACCTCTACAATCACCAACAAGTATTTGATGCAGTTTGGCGTGGCAGAAATCCTTGGATTGATGACAAAGGTTATGAAATTAAGGATTTTATCCAAAAAGAAGCCAAAAAATCAGAACGTTATCGCAAACTTGTAGAAAGATTTGGGAATGATAAAACCAAAATAGACCAAATAATGAACACGCCTACACGTATGCGTGTATATACATTACAAGGCGAAAAAGATACCACAATGACCCCAATGGATTCAATTCGTTATTACAAACGTTTTTTGCAGGCAGGTTTTATGGTGATGGAACCCCAAACAGGACACGTAAAGGCGTGGGTGGGTGGTGCTAATTACAAACATTTTAAATATGACCACGTTTATTTAGGAAAACGCCAACCTGGTTCTACATTCAAGCCAATTATTTACACTGCTGCGTTGGACTTAGCAAAAGGCTATACACCTTGCTCTCAATTAAAAGATGAGCCTGTTACAATAGGTGATTGGACACCTGTTAATTCCAGTGGTGGTTGGTCAGGTGCTTATATGAATCTTCGTACAGGAATTGCGACTTCAACCAATTCCATTGTCGTAAGACTTATGAAGACAATTGGAATAGCAAATGCTGTAAGTTATGCACGTGAATTAGGCATAAAAAGTCCATTAGATAGCACTTCTGCAACAATTTGTTTAGGAACAAGTGATGTAAATATATTTGAATTATTAAGCGTTTATGCGACTTTTGCTAATAGAGGCAAACACATTGACCCTATGTTTATTACAAGAATTGAAGATAGAAATGGCAATGTCATCAAAGATTTTACCCCAATTATTACACAATCCATTAGCGAAGATTTGGCATATCAAATGACTTTTATGTTAATGGGTTCTACCCAAGATGTAAATGCAACTTCTACCACAGTAGCCAATTATGGGATAGGTGAAAGCATCATGAAAAATAATGAAATCGCAGCCAAAACAGGAACTACACAATACAATGCTGATGCGTGGTTTATGGGTTATACCCAAAATCTTGCCTCTGGTGTGTGGGTTGGCGGTGATACGTGGGCAACACGTTTTGAAAGTATTGCTTATGGACAAGGTGCGGTAATGGCTTTGCCTGTTTGGGCAAAATTTTATGAAAAATTATATGCACATCCTGAACTTTCAAGGCGTTATCCTAAAACTACTTTTGAAAAACCTGAAGAAATCAGCGTAGAATTAAATTGTGGTGCAATACGACCTTCTCGCACAAGACGTGCTACACCTGAAAGAGAAAGAATGAAAGTAAATGATAAATAAATTTTTAAGGCACAAATGATTATCATAAAAAACCTTTTCTTTGCATAAAGAAAAGGTTTTTTTATTTTTTAAATTTTTATGTATTTTTGCAAAAATAAAACATTAGAAAATTATCATAAAAAATACAAAAACAAGTATTTTTAATTATTTTTTTTTCTAAAAATATTAAAAAAACAATGTTTTATTTTGCCCAACATGACAAACATAGATGAGTATCTGAGTTGGTTAGCCCAACAACCTCGCCAAATTATCATTACCACACATCACAATGCTGATGCTGATGCCATAGGTTCAAGTATTGCATTGTTGCGATATTTACAAAAAAAAGGACATAATGCCCTTGTAATATTGCCCAATGAACTTCCTAATTACCTCAAATGGATTGCAAAACAAGAAGAATATTTGTTTTTTTCGCCTGAAACCGAAGAACTTTGCAATGATTATTTTCAAAAAAGTGAGTTAATTTTTTGTGTAGATTTCTCTACCTATTCACGCCTCAATCAATTAGAAAATTATCTAAAAAATAGCCCTTCAAAGGTTTTTTTGATTGACCACCATTTGTTTCCTAATGTAAAACATCATTTTAGCCATTGGAATCCTGATGCTCCTGCAAGTGCAGAACTTATTTATGAATTTATAGAAAATTTGGGTGATATTTTGCTTATTGACAAAAGCATTGCAGAGGGAATTTATGCAGGTTTATTGACTGATACTGCATCTTTCAAACACGCAACCACACCAAAAACCCACGAAATTGTTGCTAAATTTATTACATTGGGGCTTGATACAAGCACTATTCACGAAAAAATTTATGCAAATAATACCTTAAATAAATTGCGTTTTACAGGTTTTGCTTTGCAACACAAATTAAATCTTGTAGAGGATTTGAAACTTGCTTATTTTGATATTAGCCTCCAAAATATTCACGATTTTGACATAAATTGGGGTGATACAGAGGGTTTAGTAGATTATGCCTTGTCATTAGAAGGTGTGGATATTGGGGTGGTAATGATTGAAAAAGAAGACCACACAAAATTCTCTTTTCGTTCTGCCAATCACGTAGTTGTAGATGTATTGGCTCGCCAATTTTTTAATGGAGGAGGACACGCACACGCTGCAGGAGGAAAATTATATATGAATTTGGAAAATGCTAAAAAGTATTTTTTGGAAAAAATGAAAGAAACAGAAACTATACATTGCATTTCAACACATAAAAATTAAAAAAAGACCTGTTAGATTTTTAAAATTTAACAGGTCTTTTTTTTTAGAAATAAATAAAATACAAAAATTAAATGAAGTACAAAGTTGTTAATTTTAAAAAACTGAATTTGGCTGTTTCATTCATAATTTATCATTCATAATTCATCATTTATTTTTTCTTTTTTGGTTCTTTGATGTCGCCTTTGTCCGTAATTTCCAATTTCACTTCATCAACACTTCCTGTTATGGTACTTACAGTATAAAAACTCCATATTTTTTTATCTTCGGAAATGTCTATTTTACAGCTTGACCCTGCTGTTCCGCCAAAAGCTGCCACATTTACCATTTTTGCGATTTGTTTGCCTGTTTTTGGATTAAAGGTTTGGATTTTTACAAAGTGCGAAATAACCTCACCTATTTTGCCATCAGAAGAAAGTAACACAAGCACTTTGTCATTGATTTTGTACCAACCAACAGGGTGCGCAAGGAATTCACCAGGTTTCATATATTGATTTTTTTCTTGTATGACACGCCAAGCGAGATTTGGCTCTATATTTTTGTAAGATTCCACTTGAAACCCACTTGCATTTACGCCTGTTCCCACAACTTCCTTAAAATCTTTTAGGATAGTGTTAAGGTCATTAAGTGGATTATCTTTTTGAGCAAAAACATTTGTAAAAAAATTACAAAAGATAAAAGTAACCATCAAAAAATTATATTTTTTCATTTTTTATATAAAAAAGTTGTGTTGGGTAAATATTAAAATTTGACACAAAATTATTTTCTTTTTTAGTGCAAAAAATAAATATTTCACAAAAACCCTATTTTAATTAACCAAAGTGCTTTTTGAGTTTATGAAATGCAATTTTCTATTTTTAGAAAAAACCTTTTTTAAAAAAAAGCAAAAAAAAATCATTTTGGAACTTACTTTTTCAAAAAAAAAAGAATACTTTTAAAGATAATTTTTCAAAAAAAAACTTAAAAAAAACATATTTGATATAAAAAGCGTTATACTTTTTTGAAAAAAATTGTTACTTTTATGAAATTTTAGAAAAAACTTTTAACTTTATTATTTACTTAAAAAAAAGAATCATCAAAAAATCAATCTTAATTCTTAAAAAAAATCTTTTTTTATGAAAAATATTTATCAGATAATAGGAATATTCTTATTTGCAATTTTTTCACCACATTTACAAGCCCAAGATGGCATCATTGGGAGTGGTTGGGCTGGTATGAATTTTAGCACTATTGTAGGTTTATCAGCAAGTGCAGGCTCTTCCCAAGCCATTACACGCACCCCAGCAGGTACAGGCAATCAATTTTTTAGAATGGCTTTGGGGGCTAATCAACAATCACCCTCTGGAACTTGTACGCCTGGACAAGATACCCAAATTACAGATGTAACAGGTGCTACTGAATACACAGCATCAAATAACAACTGTACAAATGGTGCTTGGTTTATCAATATGCCCAATAACACAGACAGTTATGTCATAAAAACACCAAGTACTGTAGCAGGAAGTAATCGTTTCCGTGTATTCAGGGTTCAAGGTTCAGTACAAGCCATCAACAGCGTATCACAATCACCTACTGCTGGAACAGTACAAGCTGGGAACACTGTTACAGTTACCGCTTCCCTTTTTGGTGCATTTTCCACAGGACAAGCGTGTTGGTTGCGTTATACGACTGACGGTTTTACAACCTCTACCATTGTAAAAATGACTATGTCATCTGCTACCATTTATACAGCAGACATACCTGCAAGTGCCAATGTAGCAGGTGCGAGTGTAACTTATTATGCTTTTACTTCTGGGGATTTGGCAAGTATTACCCCTGCGAATGCTGATTATTTTACGTTTAATTTGAATAATAATGGTGGTTCCAATTATTCTTACAATGTGCAATGTGCTACCATTGCAGATGGAAATTGGAGCAGTACAAGCACTTGGGCAAATGGAGCAATTCCTACCAGCACACAAATAGCAAACATCAACCATAATGTAAGCGTAGATGTGAATGTTACACGTACCGCACTTACAACAGTCGCAACCACCAAAACGCTCACTATCAATAATGGTTTTACTTTGGGCATTGGTGCAAGTCTTAACGGTACTGCTGCAATGGCAATGTTACAAGTAAATGGTGTTTTTCAAATAAATAATGCTGGAACAACCACATTTCCACCTGCTCGCATCAATTATGCCAACACAAGCACATTGCGTTACAATACAGGTGCTTCCAGAAATACCCTCAATGAATGGGGAACAGGTACATCAGGAGCAGGCGTACCTTACAATGTAGAAATTGCCACAACAGGTACAACGCTTAATCTTGACAACGCAGGAAATAGATATGTAACAAATAATTTTACTTTGCAAGATGGCACAAACCTAAACCTTAGTACCACCAACGGAATAGACCTTTATATTGGGGGAAATTGGACAAATAACACCACAAATGCAGGTTCTGTGAATGTAAATAATGGCAGAGCAATATGGCTAAATGGTACAGGATTACAAACCATACAAAGAAATGCAGGAGCAGAACGTTTCCCTTATCTTATCAATTTTAATACAGGCACAGGCATCAAATTACTTTCTGATGTAAATGTTACAAGCAATGCAGGTGATGTATTTCAATTATTGGCAAATAGTGATTTTGATTTGAATGATAGAACATTAAACATAGGAACTTCCAATGGTGGAAATATCCTAATAGGTGGAACTGCAACAGGAAATCGTAATCTTGTGAATACAGGTGCAGGAACTGCAAATATCAACGTTGTAGGAAGTGCAGGGCTTACTTCCAAAACATTTACCAATAATAACAGTAAAACACTTACCATTGGCAACAAAATAAACCTTAATATCAACACAGGAGGCGTTGATTTTGGGGCTACGCTTGTAACATTTGGCACAGGTGCAACAATGGATATTCAAGCAAATGGTTATGTAGCTACCAATGTACCAACACTTGCCACAGGAAGCACCTTGAAATATTCAACAGGAGGCACTTTTGGAAGAACTATAGAATGGAACACTCCTCATAATGTTTGGGTAGCTAATAATACCAATGTAACATTGGGCAATCAAATTGCAGGTGCTGATTTAACCGTGAATGGTAATCTTCAAATAGATGCAGGTTCTACTGCCAATCTAAGCGGTACAGCAAATATTATTTTTAAAGGTAATATCACAAATAATGGTACTTTTACCCCAAATGCTAAAAAAGTTACTTTTGATGGTACAACCCAAAGCATAAGTGGTACAGGTGTAACCAATTTTTATGATTTAGATATCAATTCAAGTGCAAATATTACTTCCAGCAAAAATCTTTCTTTAGTAGATTTTGGTGGTGGAAATGGTACGGTGAATATCAATGGTACTTTGGATATGACCACACAACAAATTTTGTCAAATAGTGTAGGCACAAAAAATATCAATATCTTAGGAACTTTCAAAACCGCCAATACAAACGGTTTTTCAGGTGGAACAAACACCGCCATTGAAAATGACAATGTAACCGTAAATATTGGACTTGGTTCTACAGTAGAGTACAACGGTGCAGCTCAAAATGTAAGCGAAAGGGTTGATTATCAAAATATCATTTTTTCAGGTACAGGCATAAAAACCTGTATTGGTGCAAATCCAGTTGTTCAAAAAAATCTTACCATTCAAAGCCCTGTAATTCTTAATGCAAATACAGTAAATATTACTTTAAGAGGCGATTGGACTAATAACGGTACTTTTAATCCAAATGGCAGGAAAGTATCAATGGACGGAAATGGTGTAAATCAAGCCATTGGCGGAACATCTGTTACAACTTTTTATCAATTAACCATCAATAAAAATAATACAGTTGCTAATAAATTTGTTACCCTTAATAGAAACATAAATATCACAGGTATAAGCCTTCTCTTAGGTGCTAATAGTGCAATACTTAGTGTTGCGGGTAGTGCAACAGGATTAGGTGGAAAACTTAATTTGAATGGTTTTGATGTGAATTTTGGTAATTTTGGATTTTTGGAAGAAGATTATTTGACTAATCCACAAGAAGATGATGTTGTTACTGACCTTACTGCTACCACAGAAGCAAACAAAGGTGGAAAACTTATTTTTAATAATCGTCTTGTACAAACCAATACCACACTTGCAGCTACTATTTATAATGCAGGTTATATGTCAATTTATCGCACAACAGGAACAGATTATAGCGTAAATGTCATCAGGAGACATTATTCTGCTGGTTTTGGGCAAGCTATCAAACGTATTTATGATGTAGTGGTAGCATCAGGAAGTGCAGCAGGTTCTAACAGCGTGCTTGCTTTTGGTTACAAACGCAGTGAGTTAAATGGTCTTGCTGACAATGCAAATGGTAATCTTCTTATGTCAAAATGGGAAGCTGGTACAGGTTGGACAACTACGCCAGCACTTGTTCATCAAACAAGCAACAACGCACAATTCTTTGGACAAATAAACATCGGTGGTGTGAATAGTTTTTCTGCTTGGACTGCAAGTAGCACCGCTAACGCACTTCCTATTACACTTGCTTATTTTAAAGCATCTTATTTGAAAGAAAGAACCACAGAAATCTCTTGGAAAACCATTTCACAAGTAGATAATGCACGTTTTGAGGTAGAGAAAAGCATTGACGGTGTCAATTTTAATACAATCAAAACTTTAGATGGTGCAGGCACAACCAACCAAGCAAAAGATTATAGTATATTGGACGAAGATTTTACGCAATCAGCATATTATCGTTTGCGTCAAGTGGATAATAACGGAAAATTTGCGTTTAGTCAAGTTGAATTTGTGAAATATGAAGGAAATCTCAAAATTGAAATTTATCCTAATCCAACTACTGACCGCATCAATATTCGTCTGTATGAAAATTCAGAACAAAACGAAGTACAAATCACTGACGCACAAGGCAAAACTCTAATCAACACACAAGGAAATATCAAACAAATAGAAGAAAATATCAATGCACAATTAGCAAATTGGGCAAAAGGTATTTATTTTATAAAAATTCGTACCCAAAACAAAACTTATTTGCAAAAATTACGTAAAGACTAATATAAGAACTTAAAAATAATTAAAATAAAGTTCTTTTCGCATTGTGATTTTGTTTTTTTCAATGTTTTTGTTTTCTAAGAAAAAACCACCTTTTTGAGGTGGTTTTTTTTGTTATTTTATAAATTAACTAAAAATTTAGTTTTAGAAATATTGCAAGAAAATTACAAAATTTAAGTTTTAGCAATGCAAAAATTAACGTGTATAACTTTAATCGTAACTATTTAGCCCTTTTGAAAAAAGGAAAAATTTTGATAAAGGTTGATATTTTTGAGTGTTTGAAAAACATTAA
>JAAFIN010000005.1 GCA_013297825.1 Cytophagales bacterium | reverse complement strand
AATTATTCATTAGTTATTTTAATAAAATAATATTTAAGTAATCCTAATATATAAATTATAAAAATATAATTTATATATTTGAACTAACTAAATATCTTCCTTACACCCTTAGTTTGAAACCCTCCAAGCGTTTAGACAGAGAAACAGAAACAATCGCCCCTGCCTGACACCTTCCCCCTAACACCTTTATTTTATTTTGACCTCATAGCTTCCACAGGGTCAAGGCGTGAAGCAGAATACGCAGGAATTACGCCTGAAACAATGCCCACAAAAGATGAAATAAACAGACCTGTAAATACATTTTTGAAAGTAAGCGTAATGGTCAAACTTCCCAATGGCACAAAAGTAAGCAAATAAACAAACAATAACCCAAATAATCCGCCTATCAAACTCAAAAACATTGCTTCAAATAAAAATTGGCACAAAATAAAATAATTTCTTGCCCCAAGTGCTTTTTGAATACCTATCAAATTGGTGCGTTCTTTTACTGATACAAACATAATATTTGCAATCCCAAAACCACCTACCAATATTGAAAAACTACCTATTACGCCTCCTGCAAGCCCAATTACCCCAAAAAGTCCTGTAATAGCTTGTGCAAATAATTCAGTACGGTTTAATGCAAAATTATCTTCTTGATAAGGTTTTAAGCCTCTACGTGTGCGAAGCAAGCCCCTAAGTTCGCCCTCCAATTCCATCAATTCTTTATCTTCTTGATAACCTTTTATGGCTATCATTGGGTCAATTCCTTTGTTACCAATCAAATACATTTTGCTAAAAGCAGTATAAGGCACAAGCATACGCTCATCTAAAAAACTTTCGCCAAAAATATTAGCACCTTCTTTCCTCATTACACCTATCACCATAAAACTCTTGCCTTTGATACGAATTGTTTTATTGAGTGGTGATTGTTTTCCAAATAATTTATCAGCAATATTAGCACCTATGACCATCACATCACGTGCAGTTTCTATTTCTTGTGGGGTAAAATATCTGCCATAATCTATGGTAAAATCTGTAATTTTATTATAACCGTGTGAAACCCCCATAAAAACCGTTCCGCCCATACTGTTGTAATCTGATTTTGCGTTTAGATTGCGTTTGCTGGCAATGATAGCCACAGCTTTGGCATTTTGGACATTTTTGTCCAAAAAACGAAAATCATTTACTGAATTGGTAGGGCGATTAAAATATTTCCACCAAGGATATTCATCAGAACCTCCAAATTTCCAAGGAAATTTTTGGACATACATCACATCATCACCTATAAAAGACATATCTTCTCTAATGGTTCGTTCTAAGGAATCCACAATCGTATAAACTGCAATTATCGCAAAAATCCCTATCGTAACGCCCAAAAGTGATAATGTAGTACGCAAAAGGTTGGATTTGAGGGCTTGTAATGCAAAAGCTACGCTTTCAAAGATTTGATGCAAGAAAAAGAATATTTTTTTGAACATTATTTTTTATATTTTTTTATAAAATGTTTTTGTTTTGATATGTATTTTTAATAGGTGTAAAATTACAATCTTTTTTAAAGTTGGGGAATTTTGGAAAAATGTTTTAATTTTTATAAATTTAGGAATGAATAAATCCTAATTTGGATATGTTTGACGTTTCACAGGCATAAATGCCTGTGCTATACATAAAAATACAAAAATATTTATAGAATAGGCATTTATGCCTATTTTTAAAAGTATCCATTTTATTTTTAATTCATTCCTTATATCATAAAAAAAGCATTTTTTCAAAAAAATTTCCAAAAAACTATGAACGAGCATTTTACAATAATTTGGTGGGAAGAACTCACTACCAAATGGCAAAATTTATTTAAAGAATCTCTCAAAATGCCTCAAAATGTAACTTTTGGGCAAGAAGATTTACAAAAATTATCAGAAATTACCGAATTGGATTTAGGCGGAAAACAGATTTATGACCTTGAACCACTTTTGCCTTTCAAAAATTTGATTTCTCTAAAACTGCATTACAACGAAATAACAGACCTTTCGCCTCTTGCTGATATGAAAAATCTGCAAGAATTGTGGCTTTATAATAATCTAATTACTGACCTTTCGCCTTTGCAAAATCTTACAAATTTGACTTCTTTGTATGTTTCTAACACAAGGCAATGGATTTCGTGTTACAATAAATTTACAGACATTTCACCCTTAAAAAATCTTATAAATTTGAAAGAATTATGGATTTGTGAAACGCCTGTAAGTGATATTACCCCACTTTCAGGACTTACAAAACTTGAAAAAATAGTGGCACACGCTTGTAAAATTTCTAATATTTCGCCTTTGCAAAATCTTGTAAATTTGAAAGAAATAAATCTGCAACACAATCAAATTGAGGATATTTCTATTTTGGAAAATCTCAAAAATTTAGAAATTTTTTGGATTTATTTTAATAAAATTAAAGATACAAATGCCCTAAAAAATCTTGAAAAACTATCTATTATTGGGTTAAATCACAATGAAATCAAAGAACTTTCAGATTTTGAAAATTTGCCTGCTTTGGAAGAACTTTATTTGCAAGAAAATCAAATAAAAGACTTAAATCCATTAAAAAACCTTTCTAAAATTAAGAAATTAGAAATTTATGACAACCAAATTGTGGATATTTCTGTGTTGGAAAATTTTACAGAAATTGAAAATATCAATTTTAACAACAACAAAATTGAAAATATTTCTCCTTTGAAAAATCTTAAAAAACTTACAGAATTATATTTGAACAATAACCAAATTGAAAATATTTTTTCTTTGGGAAATTTAACAAACTTAAAAATTTTGCATTTGCAACAAAATAAAATTTCAAATCTTGGCAATTTAAAAAATCTTACCAAATTAAAAGAATTATATTTGGCAAATAATCAAATCAAAGATGTTTTGTCTTTGTCAGAACTTCCAAAAATTCGTTCTTTATTTTTGGAAAATAACCAAATTACAGACATTTCTGCTTTTCAAAATACAACATCATTGCGTGATTTACATTTGGTAGGAAATCCTCTAACAAATGCAGAAACGCAAATCCAAAACTTGTATGAAGATATTGATGAAAATGGAGATTTGGAAATTGATTTTTGAAAAAATTTCTAAAAAAATGTGAAAAAAGGGAAAATTTGCCTTATTTTCGCATTTTATTTCGTTAAATAAGGTTAAATTATTTGAGTGAATAGCTCAAAAAATAGAAGTTATTTGATTTTAGGCTTAATTTTACAGAAAAATATCTGAGCATAATCCAAAAAATTATTTTGAAAGAAATTGTATAAAATAAAATCATAAAACTATGGCTTACACAGAATTTTCTTTAAGTGATATTGCACAAAAATTTAACATTGGCAACAAAATAAAATTACTTTTTACATCTGTAAAACCTGTGAATATTTCTGATTTTTTAAAAAAATCCTTAGAAAATGCCTCTACTTTGCCTATAAGAAGCGAAAAAGCAAAGTCTGAATGGATTGTTGCACCTATTTTGACAGAATTAAGAAATAATAATAATAATTTTTTTACCATTTATTCAGGTGATACCCTTAATGGTGATGAAAAGAGTGGATTAAAAGGTGAATGTGATTTTATTTTAGCGAAAGATATAGGCACTTTTGACCTCAATTACCCCATTATTCAGATTGTAGAAGCAAAAAAAAATGATATTGAAATCGGAATACCACAATGTGCTGCACAACTTGTAGGTGCAAAATTTTTCAATGAAGCAAAAGGTGTAATTTTACCTAAAATATATGGTTGTGTTACTGTTGGGAATGAATGGATTTTTATGGTTTTGGAAAATAACACTATTTTTATAGACACAAAAATTTATTATTTGAATGAAATTGAAAATATTTTGGGTGTTTTTCAGGTGATTATTGATTATTACAAAGAATTATTAAAATAAAAATATCGTATAAAAAAATATTGTTAAAAATATTATTATGCAAAATCTTGAACAAAAAGGAAATTCTAATATTCGTTTTTCTTTTTACAACAACATTATTGGGTGGGCAGTTTTTGCCATTTCCACCATTATTTATACCCTTACCGTAGAACGTACTGCAAGTTTTTGGGATTGTGGCGAATTTATAGCGTGTGCCTACAAATTACAGGTTCCACACCCTCCTGGTGCGCCCTTCTTTCTATTACTGGGACGTATGTTTTCGTTGATGGCTACTGATGTTACACAAGTGGCATTTTGGGTGAATATGATGTCAGTATTTGCGAGTGGTTTTACGATTTTGTTTTTATATTGGACGATTGTATTATTTGGTGCAAAATTATTATCTACCCCAAAAAATTTAGAAGAAGTTAATGCTACTGAAGCAATTACTTTGTGGATTGGTGGTGTTGTGGGTGCATTGGCGTATGCTTTTTCTGATTCTTTTTGGTTTTCTGCGGTTGAGGCAGAGGTTTATGCGTTGTCGTCATTTTTTACTGCTTTTGTGGTGTGGGCATTGCTCAAATGGGAACGTATAGAGGACGAAGCAGACGCTAATCGTTGGTTGGTGCTTACTGCTTACACCATAGGCTTGTCTATTGGTGTCCATTTATTAAATTTGGTTACTTTGCCAGCTTTGGGTTTGATTTATTATTACAAAAAATACAAAAATCCTACACCATTAGGCGTTTTTGCATCTTTGGCGATTGCTGGGGCAATGGTGATATTGATTTTGGAAGGTGTGATTACAGGACTTCCTTCACTTGCGGGCAATGTGGAGATTTTTATGGTAAATAGTTTTGGTTTGCCTTTTGGAACAGGTATTTTGTTGTTTGTGGGAATGGTAATTGGTGGAATTGTGTATGGATTTATTCATAGTTACAAAACCAAAAATGTGCTTTTAAATACTGCATTATTAAGCACAACATTTATTCTAATTGGTTATGCAACTTATGGCATTGCTCTTGTGCGTGCTAATTACAATCCACCTATCAATGAAAATGACCCAAGTGATATTATTAAATTTGTGTCTTATCTCAAAAGGGAACAATATGGTGATAGACCTTTGATGTTTGGGCCCAGCTTCGCATCAGAAGTAAAACGTGATGAAACAGGCGCACCTGAAACCGTTATAAAAGGAAAATTGTATCGTATGCGTAAAGAATTGAGTACATACGAAGTATATGATGAACGCAAATCTTACGTTTATAACGATAATATGTTTTTGCCTCGTTTGCACAGCAGAGACCCACAACACCGCAATTTGTATGCTCAACGCTTGGGCATAGGTTCAGAAATGCCAAAAGAATACAAACCAACGCAATCTGATAATATGAAATTTTTGCTTGGGTATCAATTTGGTTATATGTATTTCCGTTATTTTGGTTGGAATTTTATTGGGCGTGAAAATGATTTTGAAGGTGCAAATACATTATTTGTAGGAAAAGATATTGAAAATGCCCCAAAAGAATACAAAAATAACAAAGCTCGCAATCAATATTTTGCATTACCATTTTTATTGGGTTTGATTGGATTTATATTTTGTGCATTAAGGTCACCAAAAACCTTTTTTATTACCACAATGTTATTTTTCCTTACGGGTTTGGCGTTGGTGCTTTATCTTAATTCACCTCCAACTGAGCCACGTGAGCGTGATTATATTTATGTAGGTTCTTTTTACGCTTTTGCGATTTGGATAGGTTTTGGTGCAATGGCATTTCCGCAACTTATTGTAGCACAAAAAAAACCTGGAGCAGTGGAAACATTAGTAGTAAGCGGAATTGTAAACAGAATGTTTGGACTTTTGGGTACATTCACATTTTTCTTGCTTGACTCACTACAAAAAAGAGTAAAATTTATAGGACATATTATAGGCAGTATTTTTGGTGCTTTGGTGGTTGGCATTATGTTACATCAAAATTATGATGACCACAACCGAGATAATCGTTGGCATTCTATTGATTCCGCAAAAAATCTTTTGGAATCTTGCGCCCCAAATGCAATTTTATTCACAGGTGGCGATAATGATACTTTTCCTTTGTGGTATTTGCAAGAAGTAGAAGGATTTAGAACAGATATAAGGGTTTGTAATTTAAGCCTTTTGGGAACAGATTGGTACATTAACCAAATGAAACGCCCAGCGTATAAATCAGATGCTTTGCCAATTTCTTTGAATTATGAAGCATACATCACAGGCAAAAATGAGCAAATATTATATCCTTTGGAATGGGGAATTATGACTAATTTTTCAGAAGCAAGGCTTAAAGAAATGGCTCAAAAAGGTATGGATTTGGCATCATACATTAAACTTGTAAATGAAAATAGTAAATCAGTAGAAGGCTCTATACAGGGTTCTGATGAGAAATTTACAATTTTACCTTCCAAAAAACTTATTTATAAATTTAACAGGGAAAATGTAAAAAAACTTGGCATTGTGCCTGCTGACAAAGATAGTCTTTTGGGAAATTATATTGCTTGGGAATTGAAAAAAAGCGAAATTTCAAAACCTGACCTTATTATTTTGGATATGATTGCTCAAAATGAATGGAAAAGACCAATGTATTTTTCTTCTACGTTGGGCGGTTCAAGTAACCTTGACCTAAAAGCCTATATGCAAACCGAAGGACTTGCCAATAGACTTATGCCTTTCAAAACCTCCAAAGAAGGCAGTGTAAATACGGATTTGATGTATAAAAATCTTATGGAAAAATTCCATTATAGAAGCCTTGACAATCCAAAAGTGTATCACGATGAAAATTATATGCGTCTTACCATCAATTTGCGTATGTCATTTGTGCGTTTGTTAAGACAACTTATTCAGGAAGAAAAAGCGGATAAAGCTAAAAAAGCGTTGGATTTTGTGATGAAAAAAATGCCTTATCACGTCATAGAACACGATTATACTTCGCCTTTGTTTGCTGACATTATGTACAGACTTGGTGATGACAAAAAAGCTGATGCTTTTTGTGAGCAAATTGAAAAGGTAAGTATGGAACAAGCGAATTTTTATATCAATGAAAAAAGTTCTGACCGTCTGCAATATGCTTTAAGCACTTTGGACGAATTGCGTAACATTTATAAAATGTATGGCAAAGAAAAAAAATCTGCTGAAATGGAAAAAACATTAGAAAATTTCCTTGCGAGAATGAAAGATTAAGGTTTTTCTAAATTTCTTAAAAATAAAAAAAGGTCAATATTGCAAGATATTGACCTTTTTTTATTCCATAAATTTTTGTTGGCTTGTTATTTCATCATTTTTTCTAAGGTTTTGATGTCTTCATAAAAAACAAATAATTCATACAAAAAAGACATAACGCTATGATTTGAAATTTTGTTTTTTTCTTCTTGTTGAGCGTTTGGATTATTTTTTTTTATTTCGAGTTGTGCGAGATACATTTTTTTGATAATGGGAATTTCCATAATTTTTGAAGACAGTTGTTCAGAAGATTCTCCATATTGTTCGCTTTCTTGTATCATAAATGTAATTTCAGGTTTTTGACCATTAGGCTCAAAGTCTGCCAACATTTTTTTTACTTTTTTCAAAATATTTTTTGCAGTTATAAAATCCTTGTTTTGAATGTGCCAAAAAGCACCATACAATTCAATATCTATTAAATCTTGTGTTTGAGAAAGAAAACCTTGATAAATGCTGGTATACTTTTCCTTTGCATAAAAACCAATTTCTTGCATTACTTGGTGATTTTTGAGAAAATACTGGTAAATTAATTTTCCATTTGGATTAAAATAAAGTGAATCAACAAATTTTTTATTGTATCTGTCAGCAGGAAAAACAGGTCTTGAACTGAAAATTTTTTCTTTACGTTTTATTTCTAAATCTTCTATATCAACCACTTTTTTATTCCTCAAAAAATAAAACCAATCCATAGAAGTAATTTTTTTGTCGTTGATACTTTGATTAAAAGGTACATTTTTAATGGGATTATTTGACAAATATAAATGATACAAACTATTATAATCATTTAATTCCAAAGGCAAATTTTCAATGAGATTGTCAGTTAAAATAATATTTGGGTCATTTCGGTCTTTAAAAACATCTTTAAAATAAAATATAGAAAGCGTTTTTATTTTGTTGTGCGAAGCATCAAAATACATACATTCTTTTCCAAATTTTTCAGGTAATTTTTGAATTTGATTGTGTGAAATATCAAGCAGATATATTTTTTTCAAATCCCAAATATTTGTAATGTCTTTGATTTGGTTGTGTGAAAGATACAATTTTCTCAAAAATTTTAATTTATATAATTGATTTGGGAAATCTTCAAAAACATTGTGCGATAAATTTAATTCTTCCAAATTTGATAATCTTTCAAATTTGGAAGGTAAATACGCAAATTTATTGTAGGAAAAATTAAGTTTCTGGAGATTTTTGAGGGCAGAAACTGCATTAGAAACATAATAAATCTGATTATTTTTACAGCTTAAATTTTCTAAATTTTTTAGTTTAAAGAAATATTTTGGTAAATATGTAAGTTGATTTGTGTCTATAGAAAGATTTTTTAAATTACTCAAATTACAAATTTCATTTGGTAAAAATGTAATTTTATTGTTAGAAAAACTTAAATCTTCTAATTTTTTTAGTTTTTCTATTCCTTTTGGAATTTGTGAAAGTTGATTTTTTGAAAAATCCAATTTTTCTAAATGCTCAAAATACATAATCTCCTTTGGAATTTGTGTAAGTTGGTTATTATTTGCATAAAATTCCTCTATTTTTTTCCAACTTTCTATTTCTTTTGGTAGTTTTTGGATTTGATTATTCCCAAAATTCACATATTTTATTTTTGTCCAATTCCCAATTTTATTTGGTAATTCTTGGATTTTATTATTTTCAAAATTTATATATGTTGCTTTTGCCCAATTTCCAATTTCGTATGGTAATTTTTGAATTTGATTATTATTAAAATTTATTATACTTGCTTCTTTCCAATTTCTGATTTCTTTGGGCAATTCTTCTATTTTATTATCATCAAATTCTGCAATTTTTATGTTTTTTAAGTTTCCAATGCTTTTAGGCAAAAACTTTATTTTATTTTTTGAAAAGTAAATATTTTTTAATTTCTCCAAATTTCCAATTTCTTCTGGCAAAGAAAGCAGATTATTATTTTCTATTTTTAAAAATTCAAGGTTTTTTAATTCTCCTATTTCTTTAGGCAAACTGCTTATGTGATTACCTGATAAATCCAAACTAACAAGATTTTTTAAGTTTTTTATTTCCGCAGGCAATCCCAACAATTCCACGTTATTAAATCTCAAATATTCGAGTTGTGTCAATTCAAATAATTCTTTGGGAATATCAAGTTGAATGGCATAATCAAAATTAATTTCAATAAGATTTGGAAGGTTTTTTATGTGAGGCAATATTTCTTCAATATCGCAATTATGAATATATAATCTTTTTAAATTTTTGAATTTCGCCATAAGCGAATAACTAAATGAAGAACTTTGAAAATGGTCTAATCTAAAACTTTTTACATCATCAAAAATTTTTAAGGTTTCATCAATCATTCCACTTGAATATTCTTTTTCTGATTCTGTATCTTTTGTGATTGCATTATCCACATAACCATAATTTTTATACGATTTTGTGTTATTATTTTTTGTTTCTTCTGTTTTGCTTTCAGAAAAATAATCTGGCTCCTGCACAAACACCAAAACACCCACAAAAACACACATTACAAGCATTGCAGAAAACAATACCAACAAAATATTTAAAAAAATAATGTAGAAAGGAAAGGATTTTTTCATAAAAGGGAATTTAAAATCAAGGTTTTGATGTGGTTTTTTTTGCGATTTTTAACTTTTGGAGGGCTTGAAATCCTCCAAAAATTTTTGTTTGTTATTTCATCATTTTTTCTAAGATTTTGATGTCTTCATAAAAACCATACAATTCGTGTAAAGTATTTAAAATTTCCCAATCAAATGTTTCTATATTTAATAAAGTTATTTGTTCTTCTTTTGATTTTTCTGAGTTGATTTTTTTCAAAATAGGTATTTCCATAATTTTTGAATAAAACCTTTTTGATTTTGGATTTTCTTCATGCTCTTGTATCAAAGAAATTATATCAAGTTGTTGAGTAGTTGGCTCAAAAACTTTCATTTGCGTTTTTATTTTTTCTAAAATGTCTTTTGCAGTAATAAAGTCTTTGTTTTGAATATGCCAAAAAGCACCATACAAATCAATTTCAATTAAATGTTTTATTTTACCAATTTGATTGAAATATTTATTTCTTGTTGTATATGTATGACGATGTTTAATTAGTGCAAAATTTTCATAAAAATTTATTTCTGCTAATCTTTTATGATTTTTGAGAAAATGCTGGTAAATTAATTTTCCATTTGGATTAAAATAAATTGTATCAAAAAATCTTTTTTTGTATGAAGATGAGGGAAAAATTATCCTTCCCCTAACAATCATTGCAAACTCATAATTTGGTTGTTTTATCCAAAAATCTAAATATTTTGGCGAAGTTAGTTTTTCACTGTTAATAATGGTGTCAAAAGGAATATTTTTGAGTGGATTATTTTCTAATGAAATTCGTTGTATATTTTCAGTTTTTAACGATTCAGGAAGATTTTCTATAAAATTATTATCCAAAATAATAATTTTCTCGCTAAAAAATGTATCAAATGAAATATTATAAAAAACGTTAGGAATTTCTCTAATTTGGTTATATGAAATATCAAAACGGTTACATTCTTTTTTAAAACCTTGTGGTAATTTTGTGATTTGATTGTGTGAAATATTCACAGATGTTATTGATTTTAATTTCCAAATATCTTGAATATTTGTGATTTGATTGTGTGAAATATCTAAGTTTTTTAGATGTAATAATCCATACAATTTATTTGGTATTGTGATAAATTTATTATGTGAAAGATATAATTTCTGCAAATTATAAAAGGCACTATCAGATGAAAACGGGAAATTTTTGAGGTTGTTTTTAGAAAAATCAAGTTCTTCAAGCATTTTAAGTTTTGTAACTTCATCTGGAATTTCATCAAATTGATTATCTTCAAAATCCAATTTTTCTAAACTTTTAAGTTTTGAAAAGTTTTTTGGTAGATTTTTAAGTTTATTTTTTTTTAATGTTAATCTTTTCAAATATTTCAAATTACAAATTTCATTTGGTAAAATTCTAATTTTATTGTTAGAAAGATTGAGATTTTCCAAATTTTCTATTTTTTCAATTTCTTTTGGAATTGTAGTAAGTTGATTGTTTTCAAAATTTAACTCACGAAAATTTTTCAAAATTTCAATTTCTTTTGGAATTGCAATAAGTTGATTATTTGCCACAGAAAACATCATAATTTCTTTCCAATTTTCTATTTCTTTGGGTAATTCTTGGATTTTATTATTCGAAAAATTTATTCTTTTTATTTTTATCCAATTTCCAATTTCTTTGGGTAATTCTTGGATTTTATTATTCGAAAAATTAATGCCTTGTATTTTTGTCCAATTTCCAATTTCTTTGGGCAATGTTTGAATTTTATTATTTTCAAAATTTACACTTGTTATTTTTGTCCAATTTCCGATTTCTTTGGGCAATTCTTGGATTTTATTATTTTCAAAATCTGCATTTTTTATATTTTTCAAGTTTTCAATGCTTTTAGGCAATGTTTTAATTTTATTATTTGAGAAATAAATATATTTTAAATTCTTCAAATTTCCAATTTCTTCAGGTAATTCTTTGATGCCATTTTTTGAAATATTTAGGTATTCTAATTTTTTTAATTCCTGTATTTCTTTAGGAATTTTTATAATTTCATTATTATTCAATTCCAAATGAACAAGGTTTTTGAGTTTTCCAATATCTGTGGGAAGTGCTAACAATTCCAAATCTCCAAGATACAAATATTTTAATTGAGTCAATTCAAATAATTCTTTGGGAATATCTAATTGATGACCCTGACCACCAACAACAATGGAAATAAGTTTTGGAAGTTTTTTGATATGAGGAACAATATCTTCTAATGGAAATCCATATATTTCAAGTCTTTTAAGGTTTTTGAAATTTGAAATATCAGAAATTTTAAATTTTTTATTTTTGGTTAAATAAATATTATTCTGCAATACAAATATTTCTATATCTTCTTGCTTAATTTCTTTTAAATTATCCTCAATACTATATTTTTTGCCTTTTTCTTCTCTACCCCAAATTTTTTTTGATGTAAATTTTATGTCTATTTCTCTCTGCATTTCATCATTTTTTGTATTTTCTTCTTTTTTTTCCTCCTGCACAAACACCAATACGCCCACAAAAACACACATTACAAGCATTGCAGAAAACAATACCAACAAAATATTTAGAAAAATAATGTAGAAAGGAAAGGATTTTTTCATAAAAGGGAATTTAAAATCAAGTTTTTGATGTGGTTTTTTTTGCGATTTTTAACTTTTGGAGGGTTTGAAATCCTCCAAAAGTTTCTGTTGGCTTGTTATTTCATTATTTTTTGAAAAAAAAATCACTCTCCATTTTCAAATTTTTCTATAATTTTTTGATTAAATTCATCTGATTTTCCTGTGAGTTGTTCTACCAATTCATATACTTTGGTCGCAGGATTGTGTGTTGCAAAATCTTCATTTGGGAAACTACCACATTGTTGTTTAGCCCAAATAATAGCTTGTGCTTGACTGCCATATTTTTCCAATATTTCAAACATTTCAAGGCTATTTTTTTTGTATTCAAAAGTTATTTTTTGTGTGTTTTTCTTTGCTTTTTTGTGTCCTGAATTATTTTTTAGCACATTTTCTATGGCGGTTTCTATGGCATTTTGATAATCTTTTCTACTCATTGGCGTAGTTCTGTTCTGAAAATGCAATAAATACCACAATTCAAATGCTTCATTGCTCCAAGCACAATTTATATCATTTGCTTTAGCTTTAAAAATTGCATTATTAAATTTTTCATCAGGAAAACTATCTTTATCAAAAACCGCCCAAACGCTGTCATACTTTTGAGGAGATTCATCTCTAAGTTTGATAGCTTCTTCTGCTACTTCTATTGTATTGATTGCACCGCCTCCAAAACTAATATCATAAATGGTAGTTCCTTGTTGTTTTGGGAATGATTTAAAATAGTTTGGCTCTGTTTTTTCGCCTTCACACACAATCAAAATGTAAGCAATAATGCCTCTGTTTTTTTGTTTTTTCTGACTTTTTTGAGAAAAACGTTTTTGGATTGCATTATCTATTTTTATTTTTCTCGCCATTTTATTTTGATTTTAGTGGTGAATTATTTTTGATAAATGGAATTGCACCAAATCGTCCCCTAATATAATTTTTCTCCAAATTAGCGTCATTTCTAATTTTAGAACCATCAGGCAAATTTATATCTGTAAGTGAATACAAATCAGTTTGTTCTGTATTGTCTTTTTCGGTAAACCAAATCTGGTCTCTCCTAAAAAAATCTCCATTCAATAAGTTAATATCGTGTGTATTAAACAAAAGTTGTGCATTATTAGGGTTTGTTTTTGGATTATTAAAAAGGTTAATAATATGAGCGGTTATCAAAGGGTGAAGTTTTGAATCCAATTCATCAACAATCAATAAATTACCACAAAACAAAGTATCAAAAATAATACCTGACAAATCAATGATTTTTCGTGTTCCAGCAGATTCATTTTTGTCTTTGTCAAATAAAACTTTACCAATTATGTTCCCTTTTTCGTCATATTTTTTGTGTGTGGTTTTCAAAGAAATCATATTCTTTCCTGTTAATTCCTTTACTATTTTTGATTTAAGGTTTTTTAGCGGATTATTAGAAGCTTCAGCAGGGTTAAATTCTTCTTCAATAGTTTCAATATTTTCAAAACCTAATTCTAAATTTTGAAAAAAATGTAACATATTCTCACAAACATATTTTTTTTCCAGCAACATTTTTATTGAAAATGTTTCATATCTCGCACTATCAATACCAGAGATTAAATTATAAAATTTAAAAAAATTTATAATTTCTTTTGATATTTTTCCACTTAATTGTGCCACCAACGAAATAAATAACCTGTTGTCATTTGTTGATTTTTCTTTCCCTTTTCCTTCCTCAAAACTTTCAGATACGCCTATTCCTTCCTCTGTTCTCACAAAAAGCGGAATTTCAGTTTTGAGTGTTTTATTGACAAAAAGCCATTCATTTATAATTTTGGTTTGATTGTATTCAAAACCATACCTATATTTTTTTTCTTTGATAAAAAAAATAATTTCAAAAAAAGTAGGTTTTTTTTCGCTTTCTTCTGCAAGCAAAAAAGGTTTATAATCCAATTCATCACCATCATTTAGTTTAACAGAATTTAAAACATTATGCTTCATTTCACCAAAAGCAGTTAAAATATTACTTTTCCCACTTGAATTAGCACCATATATGACCAAAGAACGCAAAATTTTGTGTTTTTCTGCATTGATAACATTGTCTTTTAATTCTGAAATACTTTGCGCTTCAAAACTGATGGTTTTTCTTTCGTGAAAAGAAAGAAAATTACCAACTGTAAATTCTAATACCATTTGTTTTATATATTTTTATTTAAAAAAATGAGAATTTTTCACAAATTTATATGATAAATATTTTAATATCATAATTTATTTTACACTTTTTGAGAAAATCTCTCAAAATATACATTTTGATACATTTAAACCCAAAAATCACATAAAAATAGTATCAATACAAAAATTAAAATGTATTTTTGTATTTTTTTTAATATACACACCAAATTGATTTTATTTTATTCTTGAAAAAATGCCTTATTTTAACATACTTTCTCTATCAGTCTTTTGTTTTTTATTCCTTTTTTCACACCAAATAATATTTGCACAAACGTATATTCCTTATCGCAAAGGCGACAAATGGGGTTATGCACACGTAGAACGTGGTATTGCAATGATATTGGATTATGACGAAGTAGGACGATTTTCGTACAACTTAGCACGTGTAAAACGTGGTGATACGTATGGATTTATCAATCCTGAATGGCAAGAAATCGCCCCTTGTAAGTATTTTATGGCATCAGATTTTGCGGAAGGCGTTGCAAAAGTATATTTTAATGGACGTTGGGGACTTATCAACACACAAGGCAAAGAAATTACACCCATTGAATACGAAGAAATAGGCGAATTTAGAGATGGACTCGCAAAAGTAAAAATCAACAAAAAACACGGTTTTATCAACACAGAAGGCAAAATCGTTATTTCTTTGGTGTATGATGACACAAGCAATTTTAACGAAGGCATTGCTGCTATCAGACAAGGCAAAAAATGGGGTTACATTGACAAATACAACCACGAAATAGTCCGCATAAAATACGATTTTGCACTCCCTTTTAGAGATGGAATGGGAGGTGTAAAAATTGGCGGAAAATGGGGTTACATCAATGCAAAAGACGAATTGCTTATTCCACACCAATATTATGCAGTAGAAAGTTTTTTTGAGGGTTATGCACGTGTAGAAATGAACGGAAAATGGGGTTTTATTGATAAAAAAGGCAGAGTAATTGCCCAAGATTTTGATGCAGTAGTTAGTTTTAGTGGAGGGCTTGGGGCAGTTTCCAAAAATGGAAATTGGGGTTATATTGATGCAGTAGGAAGTTTTGCGATTGGTTTAAAATACGGTTTTGCAGGAAGTTTTAAAAATGGTCTTGCCAAAATCAGACGTGGCAATATGTGGGGTTATATTGATGTGCAAGGTCGTGAAATAATTCCTGCAGAATATAATACTGTTGAGGATTTTTCGGAAAATCTCGTTGCAGTGGAACGTTATGGAAAATGGGGTTTTATGAATACAGACGGAAAACTTGTGGTAAAAATCAAATACGACAAAGTAGAAAATTTTAAAAATGGCGTTGCAAAGGTTTTTATTAGCCAAAATAAAATGGGCTATATTGACAAAGATGGGAAAGAGTATTTTAAGGAAGAATGAAAAATTAGGAATTAAGAATTAGGAATTGGGAATGAAACAGCCAAATTTAATTAGGAATGAAAAAAACAAAAAACAAATAATTTTGTATGCTATGATTTGATAAATTAAAATAAAATTTTTATGTTTGTCATTCACATTGTTATTTGTTAAATTAATTCATTTCATTCTTTCAAGTCTATGACAAAAAACCAAACAGTTTATGAGTGTCCCTCCTACACCATTTTATTTGACCAAGAAAAAGCATTGATGACATTGCATTGGTCAGCAGTAACCAACACTTGGAAAACAGAAGATTTCCAAAATGAAAATAAAAACATTGTTAGTGTAGTTGCTAATTATAAACCAACATACTTATTATCATTAAGCCAAGAATTTAATTATATTATCACACCTGACGAACAGCTTTGGCTGGTTGATAATGTTTTTAAGCCACATTATGAAAATGGTATTCGCAAAATGGCATTATTGATGAGCAAAGATTTTTTTTCGCAAGTTGCCATTGAACAACTTATTGACGAAACCAGCATTATTCCTAATGGCATATTTGCTACGCAAGAAGAAGCTGAAAAATGGCTTTTTTCTTAAAAATAAAAGAAATAGAAAGTACAGGAATAAGATGTAAATAAAAAGCATAAAACAGCCAAAAACATTATCAAAAAATGATATTGTATTTGGCTGTTTCATTCCTAATTCCTAATTCTTAATTCCTAATTCTTAATTCCTAATTCTCCGTGCTTGGCACACTTTCTTTATTCCTACGCAATGCTTTAAAATCCATTAGGATAGAAATTTGCAAAAAGTTTTTGCCTGTTTCGTCATCTATTTTATAATCAAATTGATTCATAAAACCTGTTTGTACTGCCAAAAAAGGTGTAAATTCATAACCAATTCCCACAAAAAAACGATTTCTTTGAAAAAAAGGAGCTTCATCAGTCAAGAATAATTCATTGGACATTGTAGCATAAAGCGTATTTTTTTCAACTACATTTTTAAAAATAGGCAATGTAAATGCTAATCTGTACCTAAATCTATTGGAATATTTATTTGCACCAAAACGCTGTTCTGCCCTATATCGGTGTTCTATTTTTAATTTTTCCAAATAATTATACATATTTACCTGCACCCAAGTACGAAATTCTTTGTTTTGAATAGGAATAATAAAATCGCCTTCACCTATTCTAAATGTATTATAATCACCACCTCCCACCGAAAAACCAAAATTTTTGTTGAGGCGATAATTTATACCGCCTTTTATCTCGTAATAATGAAAATTTTTGTAAAAACTTACACTTCTTAGTTGAGGCTCAAAAAACAAACTCCATTTTGAATTAACCTCAAAACGTGCATTATAAATATTCCACGTACCCAAATCATTTTCTTGGGCTAATATTTTATTATTTTGAAAAAAATTAAGATAAAAAAATATTAAAAAAATGGAAAAAAAAGGATTATTAAAAAAAATCTTTTTCATAAATTTTAAGACGGAAAAATAAATAATATCAAATGATGGCATTAAATTACTTTAATGTTAATTTAATATTATCAAAATGTTACCAATTTATTAAAAACATAAGAATTTTTAAAAAAATTCCATAAAATTTTATAAAAAAAAATGATTTTTTATTTTTAATGGCAAAAAATTTGTTTTTTATAAAAAATCCTTTTAAAATTGAACTTACAAAAAACTGAGCAACCAAAAACAAATTTTGTTTTTGCGTGCTTTACATTTTTTATTCTTTCTAAACTTTTTGTGAACAAAAATTTATATGACTTCCTCTAATAATTCTTCAAAAATTGCTGAAAATGCCTTTGGTTATGTAACTGCTGAAAATGATGTTTTTCTGAAAGCATATTCTGACAAAAATGACCGAAAAATCGGTATTGTAAAAACCACACCGCAAGCCTCCCTTGAATATTTTGAAAAAAGATTTGAACAACTTACTGACAAAGTAAAAGAACTTAACAAAGCCATTGAAGAAGCGGTAAATAAAGGTACTTTCCTTATGAAACTCATTCACCTCAAAGAATCGCTTAACGATTACAATGGATTGGGTGATTTTATTGCGTTGGAAACTTCTCTTGATGAGATGATTGCAGAACTCAACGGTGGTGTTGCTGTAAATCGTGTAAAAAATTTGGAGATAAAACAAGCCCTTTTGGCAGAGGCAAAATCAATCCTTGACCAACAAGGCGAAGCTGACCCTGTTACAATTCTTGCGTTTTCTGACCAAATGAAAGAAATCAAACAAAAGTGGATTAAAACAGGTGCAGTGGTGGTGGATATGCAGAGAGATATTGAAAATTCTTTTGAAGAATATTATCAAACTTTCTTTGAAAATAGAAAATATGTCATCAAAGAAAAATCAAAACAAGCCAAAGAACGCATCAATTACTACCGCAGTATCATTGCAAGAGCAGAAGAAATACGCAATTCTGATGATTTTGATGAAATATTTGCAGAATTTAGAGAATTGCAACAATATTGGAAAACAGGCGGAAAAGTTCCGCACAAAAAAGCTACCGAACTTTGGGAGAAATTCAAACAAATCAACGATTATTTCTTTACAAGGTACAAAAATTTTAAACTTATCAAAGGTGAAAACCCTGAACTTTCTGCCCAAGAAATCAAAGACAAATACCAAAATGCTTACTTAGAAGAAGCTGAAAAATTAGTTAATTTTGATGTTGATGACAACGATAAAACCGAACGTGCCAAAGAACTTTTGGTAGAATGGAAAAAATTAGGCAATGTATTTCGCCAACTTGAAAACGAAACAGGCGAGAAATTTAGAACTGCTTGTGATAAAATCTTTGAATTTAGCTATTTGATGCGTGTAGTAAGACGCAAATACACTGACATAGAACAAAAACCACAAGAAGACCAACTTCGCATCAAAACAAGTTTTATGCGTGAGCTTATTCGCAGAGATGAAAGCGAAATCCTTATTGGTGAAGCCAATTTTGCCAAAGTGCAAGCAAGCGAGCCTATAATGACTCGTGAAACTCGTCAACTTTCTACTAATCTTCTAATCCAAAAAAGAAAAGTGGTTATCAAAAAAGCTATTCTCAAAACTATGGAGGATACGCTCAGAAGCCTAAAACCTGCGAGAAGATACTAAAATTTAATGTTGAATGATAAATGTTAAATGTTGAATGAAACAGCCAAATTCAATGTTGAATGATAAATGATAAATGTTGAATGAAACAGCCAAATTCAATGTTGAATGATAAATGTTGAATGAAACAGCCAAAAAACAATACAGGTTTAAAAAGTTCAAAGATTTAAAAGTTCAAAGTTCAAAAGTTTAAGGTTCAAAAATCAAATATTGTTTTTTGAACCTTTTTTGATTTTTTTGCATTTTAATCTTTTGAACCTCTTTTTTGAACTTTCAAGCCTTTTGAACTTTTTTTTATGAAAACACAAACCGCAACACTTTCCACACCAAAAATATCAATGCTTTCAGCTTGGGGCATTTTGATAGTTTTAGCTTTGATATGGGGAAGTTCGTTTATTTTAATGAAAAAAAGTCTGATGGTTTTTTCTTCCTTACAAATGGCATTTTTGCGTGTAAGTGTGTCATTTTTGGTATTTTTGCCTTTGATAATTGTTAATTTTACCAAATTTTCTTCCAAAAAATTAGGAATTTTCGCCTTATCTGGCTTGCTTGGTATGGCAATTCCTGCGATATTGTTTGCCATTGCCCAAAAACATTTGGATAGTGGCATTGCAGGTATATTAAATGGACTTACACCACTTTGTACCTTGTTGATAGGTTTTTGGTTTTTCAAACAAAAAACTACCCAATGGCAAATTATAGGGCTTTTGGTTGCATTTTGTGGGGCAATTTTATTGTCATTGACAGGAATATCAGGCAATGCAGGATTGAATATTTATGTGGTTTTGATATTTTTGGCTACGATTTGTTATGCAATCAATGTGCATTTGGTCAAAAAATATCTTTCTGATGTGCCTCCTGTGGTACTTACAAGTATGGCTTTGTGGTTTGGTGGGTTGTGTTCTTTGGTGGGATTGACATTTGTAGATTTGCCTTCTTCTTTCCAAAAAGAAAATTTTAATTGGGCTTGTGTGTATATTATTACGCTTTCGGTAGGTTCTACTGCAATAGCAACCACAATTTTTAATTTTTTGATACAAAAAGTTTCACCTTTATTTGCAAGCACAGTTACATATCTTATTCCAATAGTTGCCTTAATGTGGGGCTTGGGTGATGGCGAATTTTTTACAATAGGGCAATATATTTCTATGTTGTGCGTACTTGGAGGGCTTTTTTTGATGAATAAAAAAGGGAATGATAAATGATAAATGAAACAACCAAAATGCAATTTAATTGTATTTTGGCTGTTTTCCTGATTCCTGACACCTTTCTCCTGACACCTTTATTTTACACAAACCACTGCAAAATTTTCTTAGTAAAACCATTTTTATCCAATGTACTTGCTTTGTCCAACATTCTATCAAGTTGAAGCGTAAGTTGGTCAAGTTCGCTAAGAACGTGTTTGTAATTTTGAGTTTCAGGTGTATCCTGGTCAAATTTGGTAGAATTAAGCTCTTGAATTGCCTTTCGCAATGGGTCAAATTCACGCTTTTTGCGTTCTCTTGTGATACATTGTGCCACTTCCCACATATCTTTGTGAGCAGTAAAATATTCTTTTCGGTCGCCTTGTTTGAGTTCTCTATACACAAGTCCCCACGCAATAAGCTCACGCACATTCATATTTACATTTCCACGAGAAACTTGTAGGCGTTCCATAATTTCCTCTGTACTAAGTGCATTGGGTTTTATGAGCAATAATGCGTGAATTTGAGCCATTGTGCGGTTGATACCCCAATTTGTGCCTAATGTTCCCCAAATATTTATAAATTGTTCTTCTGTTTCCATAAAAAAGAAGCCCCCCAGCCCCCAAAGGGGGAGCGAATAAAAAAATAAATCTAAAAGAATTTTTAGATTAAAAAAACTTATTAAAAGTTCCCCTTTGGGGGTTAGGGGGCTTCTTTTTTTACTTCACAAACACCATTGGACGCATTTCAAAATATCTTTTGCGTGATTTGAGTTCCTGGCGTGTGAGGAGATAATATAATGTTACAAATATCTGAGGAATGACAAAAAATACGATTTTTTCTAAAAAATCATTTGAAATATAAGCATAAAAAAATACCACAAATAAAACATATATCCACGCACTTGCAACGTGAAGTTTTCTAAAAAATTTTATTTGTTCTGATAATATTTTGCTTGTAAGCAATACATTACTACTTATCATTAATTGATAAAATCCAAAAATTATTTGGTATAAAGCCAGATAAAATAATGATACAGGTAAAAAAATACACAAACACAACATTATTACATTGATTAACATCAAAAAATGTTGTATGTCATAATCCCAAGATAAAAGTTGAAATGTGCTAATTTTCATAAAATTAAAAGGAATTTTAGTTTATTTTTTTCGCTTTTGCACAAAGATAATTTATTTTTCAGAACTTTCAAAAAAAAATGAAAATTATTTTTTTTAATGATGAATGATAAATGTTGAATGATAAATGAAACAGCCAAATTTAATTGTGAATGGTAAATTGTGAATGGTAAATGAAACAGCCAAATTTAATGGTGAATGGTAAATGAAACAGCCAACAGCCTAAATTAGGGTTTCCAAAATTTTTAGCAGAATTTTTTTTTTAAACTTTGAACCTTGAACTTTTTGAACCTTGAACTTTTTGAACCTTGAACTTTGAACCTTGAACTTTTTGAACCTTAAACTTTTTGAACCTTAAACTTTGAACCTTAAACTTTTTGAACCTTGAACTTTTTGAACCTTGAATTTTAATTTCTTGGAATTTTCACCACAAAAGTTGTACCTTTTCGGTAGGTAGAAGTAAGTTGAATACTGCCTTTGAGGGTATCAACTGCTTCTTTTACGATATAAAGTCCAAGTCCTGAACCTGTATTTTGGTCAGTTGCTCGGTAAAACATATCAAAAATTTTGGGGAAATGTTTTTCTTCAATACCTTGTCCATTGTCTTTTATTTCAAAAACCAAATAATTATTTTCTAAAAAAATATTTACCGAAACAAAAGGCACTTCTTGTGAAGTATTTGCATAACGAAAAGCATTAGAAATCAAATTATTCAAAATAATTTCCAAACGAAATACATCAACTACCATTTTTTTGTTAGGGAGTTGGATATTAACCTCTTGTTGTATGCGTGAAGCCTGTGGCATAAATTGCAAATTTTCAAATGTTTTTTGTAACATTTCTTCCAAATCCACCAATTCAGGAGCAATCGCAATGCGTGAATTACGTGAATAATCCACAATTTGGGCAATAAAATTATCTAATTTATTGATACTTTTTTTGATAAATGATAAGTATTCTGTGTTTTTTGGCGATAAATCTTCCAATTCAAGCAATTTTACAAGCCCAAGCATTGACGAAAGCGGTGCCCTCAAATCGTGTGAAGCACGATAAACGAATTTATCAAGCTCCAAATTCACTTTTTTGAGTGATTTATTTCTGCGTTTGAGTTTGCGGTCAGCTTCTATATTTTTTGAAATATCTTGTGCAAAAAAAGACGCTCCAATGATTTTATTATTTTGTTTTACAGGAAATGCTTTTATGCTAAAATGATGTATTTTACCTTTTATTTTCCTTTTTTCCAAATAAACGCCTTCATTTCCCTGCAAAACCGAAATAAATCTATGTGTCCAAGCAATTTTTTCAGCCCTCCCAAACCTAAAAGCAAGGCTTTCACTTTTTGGACTTTCGTAGCCATAACAATCAAAATACAGTTTTTTATACAAAAAATTTCCATCTACAAGTTGCCCTTTATCATCAACCAACCAAATCGCAAAATCGTTATTTTCAAGCAAAGCGGTAAGATTTGCTTGTTTGCTCATAATTTCGTGGTTAATATTTTTGAGGTCTTGTTCTATTCGTTTTTTTTGGGTAATATCAGTGATACGAGCAAGTTGATAGGCTTTATTTTGCAATTCAAAAGTTGTCAAAATAATATTTCCCCAAAAATGATTTCCTTTTTGTGTGGTGTAATAATATTCGCCTTCCCAATGTCCTGTTTGCTTAATGGATTTTAAAATAAGTTGGTTTTCTTCTTCTGAAAGATTATTATAATGAAAAATTCCACCTTTATTGCCCAATAAATCGTGTGCAGAATTAGCCTCAAACATCTTAATTGCGGTTTCATTGCATTTTTCTACCACATAATTATTTTGGCTTATCAAAAACAACGCATCAGGCGAATTATCAAAAATTGTTTGCAAAAATATTTGGCTATATTGCAATTCTTTGCGTGTATGCGAGGATTGCGTAACGTCTTTTGAAAACACAGAAAGCCCTACAATTTGGTTATAATCATCAAAAATAGGATTTAGAAAAATATCACGATAAATTTTTCTTCCGTGCATTGTAGCTTGTTGTTGCGTAAAAACAGGTTTTTTCTTGTTTAATACTTCCAAAAGCGATTTTTCCATCAATTTTTGAATATCAGAAGGCATTATTGCCAAATAATTTTGACCTGGTTCAAGTTTTATATTGTATAATGTTTTGGCATTATTACGTGCTGCGGAATTAAAAACTAATATATTAAAATCTTTGTCTAAGGCATAAATCAAATCGTGGGTACTTTCTATCACACCTCTAATATTCAATTCTTTTTGAGCAAGTTCTTGGGTGCGAGCATCTACTTCTTGTTGAAGTTCAATATTTTTATTTTTAATAAATTCCTGGTTGATAAGTTCTTGTGCCCTTATTTTAATATCTTTTTCACGAATTTGATATTGCAAACCCAACAAAATTGAAAATACAAATCCCACAAAACCCCAATGCAACGCAGAACGTGTAACATAACTTACAGGAATAAAATGCTCATTGGCGAGTATTGACACACATATTGAAAAGAAAAGCACCCCAAATGCCACAAAGAAAAACAATCTTTCTACATAACTTTTATTTTTCCAAATAAACACCAAAACCTGATAAAACACAAAACCAGCAAAAGGCAACCCAAACATCAAAAGTCTAAACCCAAATGTTAGCCTTAAAAGCCCCAAAAATAAATATCCAAAACCCAACATAAAAAATCCTTTTATGCTCCTTTGGAATAATTTTTCGGAAGGTTCAAGATATTTTTCTAAAAATTTTGAGAATGTAATGCAAAATAACCCTGCAAATACCAACGTTTGAAAACCTCCTGTTATAATGGCAATTTGTGGGAAAATATTAAAAATAATACCATCATATCCACCTGTAAGCACCATAAATGACATCATAAAACCCACAAAATACAAATAAAATACTTTTTGGGTATTAAAATAATTGATGATATTATAAAAAAATACCACCAAAAACAACCCATAAAAAACGCCCATACTCAAATAAAAATGATACAAATTTTTTTCGTATAATTTTTGAGGCGTTAAAGTAGGAATATACGTCAAAAATGAATGATTGACCAAACGCACATACAAAATACGTGTAGATTTTGGAGGAAATTCCAATGGAAAACAAATTCCTACGCTTGAATGGGCTTTTTCGGAAGGATAATAATGAAGTCCAGAAACAAAATCGTGTTTTTTGCCTTCACTATCCCTGTAATATAAATGTGCTTCTTGAATTTCGCTTTTTTGAAAATCTAATATCCATTCTCTTGGTTCGTTGGTAGCGTTATGCACTATCATTCTAAACCACACAGGCGAAGATGTGATTTTATGTTCAAAAACACGTCCTTTTAATTTTTGAAAAGGTTTTTTTTCCACATCTTCAAAAACTAATTTATTATTTTCATCTTCCAAAAAAGCGGTTTGATGCCCTATTTCATGTATTTTTCCATTGTTATTAAGTTTTATGGTATCTTGTCCAAACAAGATATTTCCAAATAAATAAACATTACATATTAAGAAATATAAGAAAAAATATATTGTATTTTTTAAGCATTTTGAAAACATTTTATATTTTGAGATTTTTTTAGAAAGATATTAAAAAAAGATTTTTTGGGCAAAACCAAAGAAGATAGAGAACAGTATAATTTTACAAAATTAACCCAAAAATCCATTTTTGCAAATATTTTTTTGTAACTCTTTTAATTTTATAAAAAATGTTTTTAAGATAAAAAATGTTTTTTCTAAAAAATAATTTTTTTTTGGTAATTTTGTGAGAAAAACACCAAAAAATAATTATTCATATATGATTATTCCGCAAGTTATCCAAGAAATTGTAGATTTTTTAAAAGATGAAAACCTACAATTTTCAAAAAAACACCAAGATGGACGTTTGAATGCCTCTATCAATGAAGATGAACTTTTGAAAAGAATCAAAAAGAAATTTCCCAATATCCAAATTCCAAAAAGCAGGGCTTGGTATGATTTTGCGATAGAAATAGACACTGATTTTTATCCCATCAACATCAAAATCACAGACACCAAAAATGCAGATAATTTGAGTTGTAAATTGGGAATTTATTATGCTTTGACAGGGATTTTTCCTGATTTTGCAAATGAAATAAATTGGGAAAATTATTTTAAAAAATTAAAAGAAAATTTTGAAAAAGAAAAAAATAAAGATTATTATTTTTTGGTGGTAAATAAAGAAGATACAAATGATATTTTTTGTAATACTTTAAAACATTTAGAAAAATTGGTTGCAAATGGTAATAATTTACCTTTTCAATGCAAATGGGACATTAATCGTGTGCCTGTATCACGTACTTTTGAAGAAGCCAAAAATTTTATTATGGAAACTTTTGCAAAATCTATAAAATTAAGTGCTTCTACTTATTTTCATTTTCAAACACATTTTTCGGAATATGACAAAGAGTAAAAGTTCAAAGTTTAAAGTTTAAGGTTCAAAAGTTTAATTTTAAAATTTCTGATAAAAAAATTGTGGAAAAAAATTATGAAAAATAACGTTGAGCAATATGGACAAGTTTTTACGCCTCAATATATCGTAGCAGAAATGTTACAACTTCGCCAAAATCAAGGGCGAATATTAGAGCCTTCAAGTGGTGCAGGTGTTTTTGTAAAAAATATTCCAAATTGTGTAGGTATAGAATTGGACAGCAGACATTCCAATACACATTCTTTGAATATGGATTTTTTTGATTACCCTACCACCGAAAAATTTGAAACAATTATTGGTAATCCACCTTATGTGCGTTATCAAGATATTTTAGCTTCTACCAAAACCAAACTTTTATCTACACTTTTTGATGAAAGAAGTAATTTATATTTGTTTTTTATAGAAAAATGTATCAATCATCTTTTGCCAAAAGGCGAACTTATTTTTATAACGCCAAGAGATTTTCTCAAAGCAACATCAAGCATAAAATTGAATGAATTTATTTATAAAAATGGCACTATTACACATATTATAGATTTGGGTGATAAAAAAGTATTTCCAGGATTTAGTCCTAATTGTGTAATTTGGCGTTTTGAAAAAGATAATTTTTCAAGAAAAACCAATGTAAGCAAAGAATTTTTGTGTGCTAATGGACAATTATTATTTACAGACACACATTATAGCGTAGATTTTAAAGATATTTTTTTTGTAAAAGTAGGTGCAGTAAGCGGAAATGATGCAATTTTTGCAAATGAAGAACACGGAAATAAAGATTTTGTTTGTTCAAATACACGTAAAACAGGCGAAACAAAAAAAATGATTTTTAATGAAAAAAACGATTTTTTAGTGCCTTACAAAGAAATTTTATTAAAAAGAAAAATCAAAGATTTTGACGAAACAAATTGGTGGCAATGGGGACGAGTACATCATATTTCCAACCAAAAAAGAATTTATGTAAATGCAAAAACAAGGCAAAAAGAACCTTTTTTTGTGCATAACTGCAAAGATTATGATGGGGCAGTTTTGGCAATTTTTCCAAAAAATCAGAATCTTGATGTTGAAAATTTATGTGAAAAATTAAACCAAGTACGTTGGGACGAATTGGGTTTTGTGTGTGATGGAAGGTTTATATTTTCTCAAAAAAGTTTGGAAAATTGCCTTTTACCTGAAAATTTTGAAGAATATGCTCAAAAAACTTCGTTATTTTAATTTTTTATTTTAAATAAAATTCGTTTCTATTTCATATTTATCATAAAATTGTTCCAATAAATTTCTAAAAACTTTGGGAACAGGTTGTTTGCCTATAAAAAATGTATCATAAGGAATTTCCTTATAAAATGCTTCTGCGATTCCCCCTGCGATACACGCCTGTGTGTCAGCATCACCGCCCAACGAAATGGCTAATTTGATGCTATCAAGCCAATTTTTACTATCCAAAAATGCAATAATTGCCTCTGGAACAGAAGTTTGACAATATGCACTAAATTTGTAATCAGGGCGAATTTCGTCAATGGTTCTATACATATCATACCCAAAATTAGCCCTTAGATATTCCCTAATATCAGCTTTTGACTTGCCTTTGCGGGCTAAAAACACCGCACTTGCGACAGCTTCCGCACCTTTGATGCCTTCTGGGTGATTGTGCGTAACTTCCGCACTAAATTTCGCCTCTGCAAGCACCTCATAAAGGTTTTCAAACGCATATCCAATTCCAAGCACACGCATAGCAGAGCCATTGCCAAAACTATTGTAAGGTGTAAGTTCGTGGCTATCAAGCCACGCCCTAAATGCCCTGCCATAACCTCTATTAGGATAATTTTGACCATACATTTTGTAGGTTTCAGCATAAGGCAAACCATTTAACAACACATCAATAGTTGCCATATTCATTACTGTATCATCAGTAAAATTAGACATTTTTTGAAAAAGTGGAAAATTCATTGTTTTTTTTCCTAAATTTTCATATACAGAGCCTATTACATCTCCAAGAATACCGCCCCACATATTTTTTTTTTTAATGTTAAATGGTAAATGTTGAATGGTAAATGAAACAACTAACAGAATAGTCTTTGCTATTTTAAAACTTAATTTTCGTATTTTAATCCTATAAATTTGTATTTAATCCAAAAAATCCTGCTCTTATTTAGCTGTTTCATTCACCATTTACCATTCAACATTTACCATTCATAACGTTTTGTTAATCTATATTTATTTTTTTTTATTTTAAATAAAAGCTGTAATTTGTCTTTAAAAATTAGGTAAAGCTATAAAAAATTATTTACTTTTTATTTTTTTTATCAAAACATTTCAAATAATTCATTCTTTCCAAATAAAATTTTTTCAAAAAAAAATTAACCAAAAAATAAACCTATGCGATATATTTTGTTTATTGTTGTATATTTGATGACTTTATCATTATCCAATGCACAAGTGAAAGGTAGTGAAAATAGTACCAAAAAAATTGAAGCAACCAAAAAAACTAAAAAATCCAAAAAAAATAAAATGGAAATTATATCTTCTACAAAAAGTAAATCCTACACAGGAATTATTTTAGAAAAACCTTGGACTAAAAGCACTCAAAGTTATTGTGCGCAAGGTAGTGAATATTTCGTACTTAAAGTACAAGACGAAGAATGGGTAATTGATAACAAATCAGGTGTTGATTTGAAAAAATACCACGAAAAAACAGTAACTATCACAGGTTTTGAACAAACTCGCAAAATCCCAAAACCACAAGACCCTTTTTCACAATACCCTGTTACAAATTCTTTTAGAATGGTTGATGGAAAAATGGTAGAAGTAGAAGATACTGATTTTACTTGTACAGTGCTTGTGATTGAGAAATTTTAATATAAAATTCGTTTTTCTCAAAAAATTCAAAACTTTATTCAATAGAAAATTATTTTTTATTGAATAAAGTTTTTTTATGGGTTTTGAAGGAATATTTGTAAATTCGTATTCAAAAAATTATACAGAGGTGTGAGTGATTCGTGGTGTAAATTCCAAACTTCTGTGTCAGTATAATCTATTTTTGCATCTTTTAAAAGTGCTTCTGTATTTCCTTTTAAAAAAATCTCACAATAACACTTAAAACGTGTTTTTAAATGAATATCATTTTGTTTGTTTGATAATTTTTCAACGCAATCATAAAAATTAGTCCAACAATTATGATAAAATTCTTTGTTTTCTTCTGAAATTATTTTTTCTAATAAATTTTCTAATACTCCAATATCTTGATTATTTGGAAATAAAAAGATGTCAGGCAACATATCATTTGCCATTTTGCTTAAAATATCATTTTTTGCTTTTTCTGCATCAGCGTCAGCATCAAAAACAAATAAGATAATATCATCATTATCAAAAACTTCCCTCAACTCATTTTTTATATTTTCATTAGCAATATTATATTTGCCATTTGTTATTTTATATTTGAAATGTTGCCAATGTTGGGGAAATTTTTGTTTGATAAAATATTGTAAAAAATTGCGGTCTGTGATTCCTTCCACAAAAAGTTGTATGTATTTTTGCATAATTTTTTTAAATTTTATCTTAATTCATTTTCATTTTCCATTGCAAATTCAAATTGATTGTAATTATAAGTATATGCTCTAATACCAAATTTTGTGGTATCAGCCATACGAATAATCCTTGTATGTTCCTGAAATTCAGGGTTTGCTTCTAATACTTCTTTGAGTTTTTGCAGACATTCCAAGTTGTGTGTGGTAGCAAAAAGTTGCGTATTTTGGTTTTTGGCGGTGTGCAAAATAGTTTCCAAAAAATCTTTCATTTTGCTGTGATGTAAGCCATTTTCCACTTCATCAATCATCAACCTTTGCCCGCTCCACTGCATAATTTCCATTATAAGCCTGAACAATTTTATCACACCATCACCAAAAAGCCCCAAAGGAATAAGAGCGTCTTGATGTGATTGTCCAATGATTAGAGTTACACCTCCACCATCTAATATTGTAGATGCTTCTACACTTTCAATATTAGGAATTAAACATTTGAGATTTTGGTTTAATTTTTCTTTTTCTGAACGACTTTTTTGTGTGTATTTGCCATAAAGTTCTGTGAGGTCATTGTCGTAAGTTTTGTTGATGGGAATGTAGGGTAAATTATTCTGACCATAATAAGAATTATCTACAATATTTTCTGCCTGTTTTGTATCAATTTCTTTTTCACATAAGAATAAATTATTATTTATTTTCTCCACCCAAATATTTATTTTTTTCCCTTCAACAAAATTAGCTTCAAAAGTAAGGTTTTCACCATTTTCAAAAGGTGTTTTTAGATTTCTGTTAATTAAATATTCTATTCTTAAACCACTTACATTTAATTTTCTTTGCCCAATTATCAAATTATTCAATCTTCCTAAAAATCTCTTTTTATCCTCATCAAAAAGCAACGCCTCCAAAAGCGAGGTTTTCCCAACGTTATTATCACCTACAATAAAATTAAAAAGCCCTAAATTTTCTAATTTTAGTTCTTTAAAACCTTTAAAATTTTTTACTGTAAAATTCAAAAAATGATTTTCCATAATTTATTCTTAAAAATTGTTTTTTTTACAAAAATAAAAATAAACAACCATTTTTCCTAAAAAACAAAAAAACCTTTAAAATTTAAGTATTTTAAAGGTTTTTTTTATTTTAATTTTGTACTGATACCTGATTACTTTCTACTGATTACTTTCTACTTTTTACAAAATATTTTCAAGTAATTGTTTTATCGCAAAAAACAAACTCGCAGCACCCACAATACATACAGGCAATGTAAGCACCCACGCAAGCAAGATATTTTTGAGGGTTTTGCTTTGAAGGTTATTGATACCGCCTTGTGCCACCATACTACCAGCAATACCTGACGACAAAATATGCGTTGTACTCACAGGCAAGCTAATAAGCGTACTAATCGTTATTGTACTCGCAGCAACCAATTCAGAGGAAGCACCTTGTGCATAAGTAAGGTGGTTTTTACCAATTTTTTCGCCTATTGTTTCCACAATTCTTTTCCAACCGATTGTAGTTCCAATGCCCAAAGCCAAAGAAATCATCATAATAACCCACATAGGCGCATATTCAATATGCGATTTGATAGCCTTTATATTTTTTTTGAGGGAAGATTTATCATTTTTTGATATTTCAAAACTATCAATATTTTTTTCTAATTTATTCAACATCAAAATATTTTTTCTTACAACAAGTCTGTCATTTTCAGCAATATTTGATTTTGCAAAAGAATTGGTCAAAATTACTGCAGTTTGTGTTATTTTTTCCCTGCAATCCAAAAGTAGTTTTTTGTTTTTTTGGTCTTTGATTTTATTTTCGTCCAATGTATTGATAATAGTTGCGACTTTTACCACGTCATTGTGAATAATATGCGGATTGTTGTTATTTTGAAGTGCAAAATACGCAGGAGCAAAACATATCAAAACTAACATTACAAGCCCAACGCCTTTTTGTCCATCATTAGAACCGTGTGAAAAACTCACGCCTGAACACGTAAGCACCAATAAAGCACGTATAAAAAATGGCGGAGGTGTTTTTTTGTCTGGTTCTGTGAATAAAATATTAGCTTCTATCCTTTTGCCATAACTTACTACAAGTTGTTTTAATAAATAAACCAAAAAGAAAGTAAGTAAAAAACCAACCACAGGCGAAACCAAAAGTGAAATTCCTATTTCAGAGGCTTTGCCCCAATTCATACTGCTTATATCACCTTTCATAAAACTGTAAGCCAAACCAACACCCAAAATAGACCCTATCAATGTATGCGAACTTGAACAAGGTATGCCATAATACCACGTTCCCAAATTCCAAGCAATAGCAGTAAATAAAAGTGCTAAAATCATAGCAACGCTTTGAGCCATATTGCTATCCATAATTGCGTCAGAAGGCAAGAGATATACCACACTCATTGCTACGCCTATTCCTCCTGTGAGTACCCCTAAAAAGTTTAGAAAACCTGATAATAACACCGCCCAGCGAGCAGGCAAAGAATTGGTGTATATGACAGTTGCGACTGCGTTGGCGGTATCGTGAAAACCGTTGATAAATTCAAAAGCGAATACCGCTACCAAACAAAGCACCAAAAGTGATGCAAGACCTATTTCCAATCCAAACATAAAATGGGATATGTGTTAGGTTTATAATTTTTATTGATTTGATAAAAAATTTTGTAATGGTATTTTTTTATGTTTTTTTTCCTTAAAAAAACAATTACAAGACTTTTTTTTTGTAAAATTAAATTACAAACCTTATTACTACCAAATATTTATTTTTGAAATAATACAAAAATGCCAAAATATGACTTTTTTTTATCTTAATGCATTGATAATCAATGCGTTAGCCAATATTAAGTTTTTGTTAAGTTTTCTTAAAATTAAAAAATAAAAATTATTTACCAAATATTATTTGGAAAAACCTTTTTCTAAAAGGATTAGAAATGTATTTTTGAATAATAAAATTTTATGAAAAAAAACAAAAAACCCAATAAATTTTAAAAAAATTATTGGGTTTTTATTATACAATAGACTGAAGTCTGTTGGTATTTATTTCACAAGCAAATACGTAATTTTTTGCCAAAGGTCTTGTCTATCAAAAGGTTTATTGAGATAGAAATTCACACCACTTTCCAATCCGCGAGCTTCTTCTTCTGCTGTTTTGCTTGCAGTGAGGGCGATAATAGGCAAATCCATTTGCATATTTTGGCGAATTTGTTTTGTAGCTTCCCAACCTGAAAGAACAGGCATTTGCATATCCATTAGTACAAGGTCTATTTTTTGTTGTTTGAGAATATCAAGACATTTTTGTCCATCATCAGCCAAAATCACTTCACCGCCCCACGCTTCAAGGACTTGTTTTGTAAGGAGTTGATAAAGTTCATTATCTTCAACCACCAAAAATCTAAAATTGTGTAATTTTTTTGGGTTGGTATAATATTGTGAAAGGGAATTTTTTGCATAGTCTTCCCATTTTTGTATATATTCTGCGGTCATAGTAGGTAATTGAATATATTATTTTTGAAAAATTATTATTTTTGAAATTAAAAATTTTATGTTATTTTTATGTTAAAATGAAGTGCTACAATTACACCAATTTATATAACGCATTGATAATCAATGCTTTTTTATTTTTTTATTTGGTTTATACACTTACTTTTTTCCCAAAATTAGAATTTTATTTTATTTTTAGAAAAAGGGGAAATAATAAGGGGAAAGGTGTCAGGAGAAAGGGAAAGGGGAAAGGGGAAAGGTGTCAGGAATAAGGTATAAGGGAAAAGGTGTCAGTTTTCAAAATTTATCCGCAAAAATAGATACAATTTATACTTATTAAGTCCAATAGAACTCTTACAAAAAAAACAAAAAAGTCAAAGTTTAAAATAAAATTTAAACTTTGACTTTTGAACCTTAAACTTTGAACCTTCAACTTTTAAAGACTCCAATAAGGAATATTTTTGATATTATGGCGATAAATGCCTTTAATATCTACCAAAATTGCATTTTCTTTGGTAATTTTTTTGAAATAATTTTCATCTAAACCCAAATATTCTTTGTGATTTACTGCCACAATAACCGCATCATAATCATCTGCGATATTTTCTGCAAGCGAAAGATTATATTCGTGTTGCAATTCGTGTGTATCAGCGTGTGGGTCAATAATATCAACTTTTACACGAAAATCTTGTAATTCTTTGATAATATCCACTACTTTTGAATTGCGAATGTCTTTTACATTTTCTTTAAAGGTAATTCCCATTACAAGAACTTTTGGATTTTCTAAACTCCTTCCTGCCCTTACGATTTGCTTAATCGTGTGTTGTGCCACATACGCACCCATACCATCATTGGTATTTCTACCGCTCAAAATCACGGTAGGATTGTGTCCAAGTTGTTTGGATTTGTAAGTAAGGTAATAAGGGTCTACACCTATACAATGCCCTCCAACCAATCCAGGCGTGAATTTTAAAAAATTCCATTTTGTTCCTGCAGCTTCCAATACTTCGTATGTATTGATGCCTAATCGCTGGAAAATCATAGAAAGTTCGTTCATCAGGGCAATATTTAAGTCCCTTTGGGTGTTTTCAATGATTTTTGCAGCTTCTGCAACTTTGATAGAAGACGCTCTATGCACGCCTGCCTCTACCACAAGCTCGTAGGTTTTGGCAATTTCTTCCGCAGATTCTGCATCACCTCCCGACACCACTTTTACAATAGATGCCAATGTATGTTGTTTGTCGCCTGGATTGATGCGTTCAGGCGAATAACCTACTTTAAAATCCACATTGTACTTCAAACCAGATTCTCTTTCCAACACAGGAATACAATCTTCTTCGGTACAACCAGGATAAACCGTAGATTCAAACACCACATAATCCCCTTTTTTTAATACTTGCCCTACTGTTTTGGAGGCAGAAAGGAGCGGTTTCAAATCAGGGTTAAGGCTTTCATCAATAGGCGTAGGCACTGCAACAATAAAAAAGCGAGCTTCTTTAAGTTGTTCTTTTTGGGCAGAAAATAGAATATCACAACCTTCAAATTCGTGTTTTTCTACTTCGCCACTTGGGTCAATTTGTTGATTAAGTAGGTCAATTTTTGGCTGACTAATGTCAAAACCTATTACTTTTACTTTTTTTGCAAATGCTAATGCAATAGGCAAGCCTACATAACCTAATCCTACAAGTGCGACAGGATATTTTTTTTCTATAATTTGTTGATACATACGATTTAATTAAGAATTGGGAATTAGGAATTAAGAATGTGTTTTTGATTGCTAATTGAGATAAGTTTTTGTTAGTTTTTTTGATTGTGGTTTTAAATAAATTAGTCTAAAAATACGCCTTTTCCTTTATTAACAACTAAATGTGTATCTAACCAAATCATATCTTTAAACCTTTTTTTTATTTCATTCTCTTGTTCGTTCATAATTTTGGTATTCAATAAAAAAAATTCATAATAATAATAATTTATAAATCTTTCTTTATAAACAACTCGTATGCGAGTACCAAAATCATCTTTTGCTACATAAACATCTACCAATTTATTTATTTCTAAAATATTATTCAATTTATGAAGTTCATCTTTATTTATGCGTACTGAATCACAAAATTGAGAATTTATAACATCATTTGAAAAATTAATTTCAACCATTAATTTACTATTTGTATCATACTGCATTCTGTGTTTAAAAGAGTTTCTTTTTTCGTTGATTTTACTTTCAAATTCCAAAGAAAATATCCTTTTTTTTCTATCTATTTGTTGTGTGGATATAAAATTAAAAATACTTTTATTTTGAATTTCTTGAATGAAAGAAAGGTGTGTTAAAATCTTTTTTATTCTAATATTGTCATTCTTTTTCAATTTATTGTTTTGAGCAAATAAACACAAGCTATTCATTAAAAAGCACAAAATAAGAATAATTTTTTTTTGTATTTTGTTGTTTCTTTTCATTTTCTTTTCATGTTTTTGTTTGAGATTAAAAAATGTTTTCCAACCATAAAAATAAAAATCATTTTCTATCTGTGGAATACCAAGTTTTAATTAATTTTTCTGAAAATAAAATTTCTGTAATGGGAGAATTTTCATTCATACTTTGTATTATAAGAAATTTATCTCCTAAAAAATTAATATTATTTTTTAATAGTTTTTCGTAATTTTTGTCAAATGTTTTCCTATAAATATGCCCAAATTCCATAAAACGTGCAGTTGATAAAATAATTTTTTTTCTTTTTATATCTAAAAAAATAAATAATCCATTTTTTAATAAATCCCAATCTTGTTTAATATTACTTCTAATATTTGTTGTAGTAAAAGTATTAAGAATGTGTTGATAAATAGAATTAACATCTGTATTGTATGACAATGTTATAAAATCCATTTCTGATACATTTTGAAAGCCAACATATTCAAATTTTGCAACATCCTGTAAAACTAAACTATCATTAAAAAATTTTTCATAAATATAATTTTGTTTTAAAAAAGTCTTTTTTTCTATTGTTTTTATATGTAAATCAGTTTTTTTAGCTTTTTTTTGAAACAAAAAATTAAATATCTGTTCATATTCTTGACAATATGAATAAAAAGGTAAATGAAAACAGAAAAATATTATTAGTATAATTTTATTCATTTTTATCCATTGTTGATGTTAAAAAACTTCTTTCCCAACTGCAAAAATAACACAAAAACAGTACAAAAAACAAACAGTATTATTAACAAAAAAAAAGCAATCTATTTTTTAAAAAGATTGCTTTTTTTAAATGTAAAGAGATATTTTCTTATCTTTTTACTGACACCTGATTCCTGACTACTTTATTAAAAAGGTAAATCATCAGTTTTGGTTTCTTGTGCAAATTCATCTGTTGCAGGCGTGAATTTTTTAGGTTCTTGGCGTGGTGCAGCAGTATTATTTTGAGCGTTATTATTGTTGTATTGTTGTGTATTTTGGGTTTGTCCGCCTCCACCTGTTACAGATGCACCATTTATGTCAATTCTGTATGCTTTTATGCCAGAATACCATTTGCCCATATATTCACGTGATTCAACATCAAAAAACACAGTAATGATAGTATTATCAGCAATACTATTCAAAACGTCTATTTTGTCCCCCCAAAGTTCAAAACATATTTTTTTTGGGTATTGAGCGTCCAATGTTTCTAAAATAAAATTTTGTTTTCTCCAATTATTCCCTGTTTTGCCTACGCCACCTTCTTCTTGAAGTTTTTGGATTAATTTTCCAATCATTTCTAATGCCATAAAAATAAAAGTGTTTTTTTTGTTTCTTTTTTAGAGAAATGTTATTATAAAAAATGTTTTTTTAATACACAAAATTACAAATTTTATTCAAAAAAACAAAAATTATTCAAAAAAATATCAAAAAATTATAATTTTTTTTTACACTTACCAAGTCTTCAAGACTTGGCAAGTCTGTTAATTATCCAAATTTTATTTTGGATTATAACCCAAATCCACGCCTGACGAAGTATAATGAGGCACCCAACCTGATGTATCAATAAACATACGTATTGCTTTGACGTGTGGATTTTCTTTGCCTGCATCAAACCAATGTGCAGTACCATTTGGCACTGAAATCAAATCACCAGCTTCACAAAGTACATTGAAAACAGGCGTTTCATTTTCCAAATTAAACCAAAAATAACCCTGTCCATCTACAAAAAACCTTACTTCGTCCTCTGTGTGGCGGTGTTCGCTCAAAAATTTAGCTCTTACAGCTTCATAATTTTGGGTTTCACTGTTAATATTGATAACATCAACGGTTTGATAACCATTTTTTTCCATATATGGGAACAAAACGTGTGCGTAAGCATCAATTACAGTTTGTTGGTCAGCAGTTTTTTCAAGGGGTTTGTTAGCTTCCCATTGTTCAAAAATTACACCTCTATCATTCAAAAATTTTTGAATTTCAGTAGGGTTTCTGGTAGAAAATTGTTGGTTTGGGATATTGAGAACAGCCATATTTAGGTTTAAGGTTTAAAAGTTCAAAGTTTAAGGCTCAAAAGTTCAAAAGAAAAATACATTTAATTCGTAAAATTTGCCTACAAAAATAAAATGATTTTATTTTTTTTCAAAATAAAATCATTTTCTAATTTTTTGCAAAAATACTTAATTTCTTACTACTCTACAAATTTTATAGACTTTTGTTTTTTCAAACACCAAAAAAATGTTTTGCGATAGTTGCCAATATAAAACTACCACCAGCTCCACCAAGTCCCCACCAATAGCCCATTTTTTCAATTTGAGGAGAAACTTTGCGTTTTTTGGAAGTGTGTGAGATGCCACTTACATTTTTGGATTTTGTGGTTTTACTACCCAATTTAGCACCAAGCAAAAGGCTTGGTTTTGTGGTAGATTTTGCGGAGGGTTTTCTTTTTTGTGTATTCATATTCATTGTTTTTTTATGTATTAATATTTTTTGGGAACAAAATTTTAATTTTTGCACAAAAATAAAACACTTTTACATAAAAAAAAATATTTATGCTAAATTTTTTCACAAAAAAGCCAAATTTTTTAGAAATTCATTTTAAAATAACATTTCAAACACAAAGTAGTCAGGAATCAGATGTCAGGAGAAAGGTGTCAGAAAAATAATTAACCTAAAAAAATAGTTTTTCTAAAATAATCTCTAAATTAGCAAAAAGAAAAGATAACAGAGATACACATCAAAAACAGCCAAACAGCCAGATTCTTTCAGAATGACACATTTTTGAACTTTAAACCTTGAACTTTTGAACCTTAAACTTTAAACCTTGAACTTTGAACTTTTGAACCTTAAACTTTGAACCTTAAACTTTGAACTTTATGCTAAAATACACACAAGAATTTGAGCTAAATATTTCGCCAAAAATAATATTTCCTTATTTGCTTAATCCCAAAAATTTGGAAGAATGGTTTGCTCAAAAAGTTATCTTAGAAGATAACAAAATCTACAATTTTTTTTGGGATAATGCAGAACATTTTGCGACTGTTACACACATTAGGACAAATCACCACATCAAATACGAGTTTTTGGATAATAACCGAAAAGAACAAGAAAATCCACCTTATATTGAGTTTCGCATACAATTAAGCGAACTTACCAATACAAGTTTTCTGCGTGTGATTGACTATTCTGAAATGACCAACGAAAAAGAACTCAAAGAACTTTGGGAAAGTCTTGTGGCAGAATTGTGTGATTGTGTAGGACTTTGATAATGGTGAATGGTAAATAGAGTTTTTAAAATGAAGTCTAAAAATTGATAAAAAACATCAAAATTTTACGAAAAAAAGAAAAAAATCCGTGAAAATCTGTGTTAATCCGTAAAATCCGTGTTCCAAAATGGTTTCATTTAAAGAACTTTAATGGAACAGCCAAATAAGAGCAGGATTTTTAGGATTTAAAGATTAGCAGGATTTTTTGTGAACCTTGAACTTTTGAACCTTAAACTTTGAACTTTTTAAACTTTTTCATTACCCTTGAAAGGTTCAACTTCTACATTTGCATCATTTCGCCAAAAAAATTTACCAAAAGTAAGCCAAATAATATAAAGGTCAAGCCAAAAAGTACGATTTTCTACATACCAAACATCTAACTCAAATCTTTTTTGCCAATTTAGATGATTTCCGCCTTTTACCTGTGCCAGACCTGTAATGCCACCTTTTACAAGATGGCGTTTGCGTTGTTCAGGCGAATAATGTGGTAAATATTGCGGTGGAAGTGGGCGAGGTCCCACAAAATTCATATCACCTTTGAGAATATTAAGCAGTTGGGGAAGTTCATCAAAAGAGGTTTTTCTAAGAAAAAAACCTATCCAAGTAATGCGTTGGGCATCAGGAAGAAGATTACCTTCTGTATCATACAAATTTTGCATAGTTTTATATTTATACATCAAAAAAGGTTTTTCATTTTTTCCAATCCTTTCTTGCGTAAAAAACAACGCATAATCGTGAGAAATATATGCTAAAATATTCAAAAGCACAAAAAGCAATAAAATTATTGCTAAAAAAATTACAAAAAAATACAGCATTATTTTAGCTTTTTAACTTAAAAACCTTCAAAATTTTTTAAAAAACTTTGAAGGTTTTGACAAATAACAAATCCAAAAAAAAATTAAATTTTCTTTAATTTCATAGTTTGACGAAAAGCAGTTTTGTTTTTGATGGTTGCCTCAAATTCTGCATCAGACACGTGTCCTGAGTTCATATAAGGTGAGGTCATTGTCAAATCCTTTCCTGTTGCACGTGTAACCTGACAACCTACCAATACAAGCCCTGTAGTTGGGTATCTTGAAAGATTGCTATTTTCAGAAATCAAGCCTCTAAAACCTTCCCATTCTGAAACCAATGTAACTTTGTCGCCTGACATATCCCAAACAGCTCTACCAGGAATATACACCATATTCCCTTTTTTGTCAGTAGCATAAATAGTAAGTTCTGCAACTTTGTGTTTTTTGAAAGTAACTTTATAATAAGATTCAGTGCCAAATTGGATTTCAAAAGTGCTACCAACAAGGTCTTTTTCACTCACAGGCATTTGGGCTTTTACTTGGAAATTTAGCATAAAAACCCAAAACATCAAAAAGATAAATGATAATTTTTTCATAAGTTTGTTATAAAAAATGTTGTTTAAAAATTATAAAATGTGAAATTTAATACAAAAAAACAGTTAATAAAACCTTAAATTTTTCTAAATTTATAGGTTTGTAAGCGAATAGATTTATTTTTAATATTTTTTTCAAAATCTGCATCTGACATTTTATTCCAATTTATAGGAGGCGAAATAATCAAAAAATCTTTTCCCATACGTGTTACAGAGCAATTAAACATTACATTGGTAGGATTTGGAATCATAGTAAGCATATTATTTTCAGAAATTAATGTTCTAAAACCTTCTTCCATTCCTATAATTGTTATTTTTTCGCCTGTTATTTCCCAAATTGCAGTTCCTGGTAATAATACTCTTTCGTTTTTTCTGCCTGCTGCATAAAGCGTAAGCTCTGCAATTCTATGTTTTTTAAATTTTATGGTTGCAAAACTTTGCCATTTTTTGTTGATTTCGTTTGAAATCTCAAAAGTATAACCCAAAAAATCTTTTTCTGTTACAGTATTTTGAGCCTTTAAATAAAAATTAACAATAAAAAAACAGAAAATTAAAAATATTTTTTTCATAAATTTTTTCGTAAATAACGCAAAGACTTGCTAAGTTTTTTAAAACTTTGCAAGTCTAAGTTTGTTAAGTTTTAATTGATGATTATTTCAATAATTTTTTTATAAAAAAACACAAGATTGAAAAAAATCTTGTGTTTTTTTATTTTATATTTTCTGACACCTGATTCCTGACACCTGATTCCTGACACCTGATTACTTCTTTTTGACAAAATCCGCCATTTCTGATTTTGAGCCAGCATATTCAAAAGCATCATTTATGAGATGATAATTTTGTGGGTCATAACAGCGTTTGTAGGCATATTTTGCAAATTCCAAACGTGAGGCTTCGTATTGATAGGCTTTCATCAATGATTTTATTTGGTCAGTAGAAAGGCAATTATTATCTGCAATTTGTTTGCTGGTGGATAATTTTGTTGCTTCAAAAGTTTCTTTCTGAACTGCTGACAAAGACGTATAAAACGACCCAGATGGCATTTCACCATAACAAGGTGTGTTATTGGTAGATGCACTTTCGTCATCTCCAAAGCCTGTGCCCAAACTATTAGGTGAGCTAAACATACGCACAACATATTTTTTGCGTGCTTTTTTTATCCTATATACAACGTCTCCTTTTGTACTCATTGCTACATTTTTGGAGATTTCGGGGAGGCTTTCATTCTCAAAAATAATTTTAGCTTTAAGCCAAGTATCTTGTGTGGCAGGGATTTTGACGTTGGAACTTGCCACTTTATTTTGTTTTTCGCCATTGATGCTTATCCAAAAACGTATGCCATCTTCCGAAAAAAATGATAGTGAAGGCTCAGGTTTGCTATTTTCGTCTTGAGCATAAGCAACATTTACCGAAAAAAGAAATGAAAAAATTACGCAAAAAATAAAGGCGTATTGTGTAAAATAGTTTTTGTACTTCATATTTATTATTGTTAAAAATGTTTTATAAAAAAATGTTTTTTGTTTTTGTAATACAAAAAAAAACATCAAAAATTACAAAGTTTTATGTCAAAAACCATCATTAACAACTTATTTTATCTACTCTTTTTTGATGTCTTCCGCCTTCAAAACTATTATTCAAAAATGCTTTTACGATATTTTCTGTGGCAGGCACATCAATAAATCTCGCAGGAATTGCGAGTACATTTGCGTCATTATGCGTGCGTGCAAGCCCTGCAAGCGTATCATTCCAACACAATGCACAACGAATATTTGGGTGTTTGTTGGCAGCCATTGCTACACCGTTGCCACTTCCACAAAATAATATACCGAGTAAAGCATCTTTTTCGGTAATAGATTTTGCGACAGGGTGCGAAAAATCTGGATAATCAACAGATTCTTCGCTATGTGTGCCAAAGTCTTGTACTTCGTGTCCTGCTTCAACAAGCATTTTTTTGATAATTTCTTTATACGCAAAACCTGCGTGGTCTGCTCCAAGTGCTATTTTCATAAGAATTAAGAATTAAGAATTAAGAATTAAGAATTAGGAATTAGGAATTAAGAATTATAGTAAAAATATTTTAATTATCAAAATTTTATTTTAATTATTTAAAAAATAATTTATAATAATTCTATAAATTTGTATTGAATTTTAAAAATTCTGCTTTTATTTTGGCTGTTTCATTTAACATTCACCATTAAAAAGGCTGTTTCATTTAACATTTAACATTTAACATTCACCATTATCCATAGTATTCCACAAAATTATTGTGTGTTTCAAATAATTGCAATTTGTGTAATTGTGCTTGATTGTTGGAATGAATGGGAATAAGTGGAAATAATATTTTCCAAATTTCTATAACAAGTACCTCACAAGTAGGAATTTTGCCTTTCATAAAATCCACATCAATATTCATATTGCGGTGGTCAAGTTTTTCGGTAACTTCTTTTTTCACCAAAGCACCTAATTTTTTCATATCCATTACCCATTGACTTTCAGGATGAATTTCACCTTTTACGGTTACTATCAACTCAAAATTATGTCCGTGCCAATACTCATTGGCACATACACCATAAACTTCTTGATTTTGTTCAAGCGTCCAAGCGTCATTATAGAGCTTGTGTGCAGCATTAAAATATGCTCTACGAGAAATATAAACCATCTTTTTTAGTTTTTTTTGTAAAAAATAAAATTGGTATTTTTTGTAGGAATGGTTTGAAAAAATACTACAAAAAATTTTAAATGTTTTTTTTAATAAAAATTTTTACAAAAATATAAACTTATGTGCAAATAGCCAAAAATAGATAAAACAGTTATTGCTTATGAAAAACAAAAAACCCACTCAAATTATTTATTTTAACAATTCGAGTGGATTTTTTTATTATTTTCTAAAAAAGCCAATTATTTTTTAACTTCTTTCTTTTCTTCTTTTTTAGGCTCTACTTTTTTAGCTTCTTCTTTTTGTGCTTTTTTATCTTCTTCGGTTAGGCGTTTTGCACCTTCAGGTTTGCGTGCCACAAAAACGCTTGTCATATCTACATTTGTTTTGCTTTTGGTTACCCAATGATACCCAAACGTAAAATTAAGTTTTTTGATGGTAGAATCTTGTTTGTAGATTTTATCCACATCAGGTTGGAAAGTATAAACACCAAAATCTGAAATTGGGCGACCATATTTTCCATAAAGTTTTACGTCCCAACCACTTTCTTTGTACACGCTGTAACGAATACCTGTGTCATCTTGCAAAATAGCAGAACATTCATCAAGCAAAAGATTGCGAATAACTGAAAAATTAGCGTTGTGAAGAATATAAGAAGCTGATTTAATAAAACCAATTTTATTAGGGAAATTTTGGATAAATTTCGCCATTTCCATATAATTTTTAATAGCTTTATCCTCAACATCTTTACCAATAAAGAATGCTTTTTGACTTTTCTTTTTGTCTTTGTGGATAAATTCAATCATTACCCCTTTTACTGCTTTTTTATCAACTGCTTTTTCATCTTCCAATTCCACAAAAACAGGTTTTCCGTCATTATCCACATAAAAACGTTTTGCATCTACCACTTCGCTACCTGTACGCACCACAAAAACAGACATAATAGGCAACACACCACCACCATACAAAGCACCCATTCTGCTTGTAATAAAATAATTTCTGCTACACACATCACTCAAAGCAGTACGAAGTTGTCCCAAATATCCTTTTGGTAATTTGGTAGCATCTTTTGCAAGTTTGCCATCAAGTTCAAGCCCAAACATCAAATAATTATCTGCATTAGGGAACAATTCATAAGCATTTAAGATGTCAGGGCCTGAAAATGGATAAAACAAAGTATGTTCTTTTTTGCTGTTGAAATCTGCGAGTTCGCTATCTCTCCAAGGACGCATTTTAGCGAGGAATTTGGTTTCAAGATTAGCCCATTGGCGGTTAAATTCTTCGTGGTGCAGTTTTACGTCTTTTGAATTGAGTACGCTATCCAAACCTTCTTTATAAGTTACATCAATACCGCCCATAATTTGAGCCATTGCGGTAAGTTTTGGATTAGCTTTTGGGCGTGGAGGCTCCACAATTTTTTTTGTAGTGTCTATTTTATTGTTGTTAGCAGGAGTATCTGCACCACCGCAAGCAAACATAAATGTAGCAAGTGCTACAAAATACATTTTATGATAAAAATTTTTCATTTGGAAAATGATATATTTTAGTTTTATTTTTGGTTATTTTTTAAGTAAAATTTTTAGATATTTTTTTGACGTGCAAAGGTAATGATTTAATTAAGAATTAGAAATTAGGAATTAGGAATTTTATTGCAAAATTTTTATTTTATGTTTATTTTTGAGAAAAATTTTATTAAAAACCTAAATATTTTATTTTTTAAAATTACTTAAAAAAATACTATGAAAAAAATATATTTTATTATAATTCTTTTAATACAAATATTATTTTGTAATTGTGAGAAAAAACAAGATGAAAAAGATAATCACGTAGAAATGCAAAAATCAACCGAAAATACACAAAAACCTATAAAAAGGACACTTGACACGCTTTCACAAGCTGACAAAGAAAATGCACAAGAAGCTCATAATACGCTTGATGTGCCTGAAAACCAAGCCACACAGACCTCAAAGGAGGAGAAAAGCCCAAGTCCCCTAACCCCCAAAGAGGGAACAAATACCCAAAATGAAAATCCTAAGAAAGAAATTAAAACAGAATTGAAAAAAGAAGAACCTAAAAAAGAAATTACCAAAAAAGCTACTTATGAAAAAATAGGCACTTATCACAGAGGTGTAGCAACCACCAAATCAGAGGGCAAAATGGGGCTTGTAGATGCCAAAGGACACGAAATTGTTTCGCCAAAATATGATTTTGTAGAGGATTTTATTGAAGAATATGCACGTGTGAGAATTAGGGATAAAGTTGGTTTTATCAACAAAGAAGGTACAGAAGTAGTGCCTTTGAAATATAGATATGTGGATAAATTTATCAATGGACTTGCAAAAGCTCGCCTAATTGATGGCGAAACTTTTTATATCAACCAAAAAGGCGAACACATTTGCGATATTTTAGATGTGTATCACGAGGGAATTGCACGTATAAAATTAGGCAAAAATATTGGTTATGTGGATATGAAAGGTAATGTGGTTGTTCCTGCACAATATAGTTATGGCACAAGTTTTCACAAAGGCATAGCTGATGTCAAAAAAGATGATAAAATGTTTGGTATCAATGCAAAAGGTGTGTGCGTGAGAGATTGCAAGTAAATGATGAATGATAAATGGTGAATGATAAATGATAAATGGAACAGCCAACAGCCTTTTTCAACAAAATTTCAGGATTTAAAGATTAACAGGATTTTTTGAACCTTGAACTTTGAACTTTTAAACCTAAAAATGCAATTTTTTAATTCTAACTGTAGGCCCTGGACAAAGTGATTTGTGGCAATTTAGACACGCATTTACTAAAATTGTGTAATTGTCCAAGCGATTTTGAGGTTCAGCGTAAAAGGTATCCAAATTTTTGAGAAATACATCAGACATTGCTTTATAAGTTGCATCTTTTTTGTCTGCCTCTGTGGGCGTTGCGGTGTGAATTTTTGCAAATTTTTCTCTTAAATCAGGGATTTGAACGTCCTTTTTTTCATCTTTTTTTCCAAGCAAAATTTTAAGATTTTGAAAATCTTTGTCCATTTCACGCATTAGTATTGCAAGCTCACTACTGTCATTTGGATATTGTTCAGGTGTGATATTGTCGGTTGTGGAAGGTGCATTTTTGCGTGTGCATTGGTAAAAAATTGCACCCAAAAACAACATAAACGCAACTAAAAGAAAGTTTTTTTTCATAATTTTTTCTAAAAATTTTTTACAAAATTAAAATTAAAAATTACCTTGTCCAAATGAAAAGGTTAATTTTGATTTAGTCTAAAAACAATGATGAATGTTAAATGTTAAATGATGAATGAGAACAGCCAAAAATAATTTAGTTTGATTTTTCTGTTTTTCCCCGATTACTAACACCTGATTCCTGATACCTTTCTCCTGACACCTTTGTTAATACACTTGTTAATTTCCAAATTTTTTGTAACATTGATACAAAATAAAAAGTAAAGTAAAAACAACGCTTTTTAAAATTTTTTCCAAAAAATGAAATAAATTTACAAAAATTTTGTAACTATTTAACAGTTTTTTGAAAAAACCTATAAGGTTTTTAAAAACCTTATAGGTTTAATTACTATCTATTCAAATTTTTTTTATTAAAAAAATGAAAAATAAATTCCTAAAAAAACAATTATATATTTTTTTAATTGCTTGTACTTCCATATTTTATTTTGAAAATATTACCAAAACTTTTGCACAACAAAATTCTGGACAACCCAACGGTGCAAGTGTGATTGTATTGCCTTATCACGCTAACGACCTTTGTGAGGCGTTTGATGATATGCCTACTTACAAGCGTGAAGCAATTGACGAAATAAGTGCAGGACTTCGCAAACAAGGTTTTTATGGGGCGAGTTTTACCGCAATTATGCGAAATATGAAATCAAAAGGCGGTTGTGATACCCAAAATCCAAATAAAATTCTTAGAAATGTATTGCGTGAAAGTAAAGCACAATATTATTTGGTGGTAGAAAGTAGTTTGGAAGATACAAGAGGAAATTCTTATGTGAATTTGAATGTAAGCCTTTATAAAGCTGAAAGTAGTGATGTAATAAGTTATGCGTCTGCACAATCAGACCGCAATACAGGTGATGATAAGCGTACTTTGGTACGCAATGCGTGGGAAAAAATTAGTTCTCAAATTACCAACGAAATCAAAGGACAACAACCTGTTACTACCACCACAACCATCATTGAAAATCCAAAACAAGGCGGTAAAATCGTGGCAAATCTGATTTCTGATGTAGATGTCAATATTCCACAAGGTCGCAATAAAAACCCTGACGGAATAGCAGTTATTATAGGCAATTCAAATTATGAAAAAACAAAACCTGTAAAATTTGCTTTGAATGATGCTTTGGCAATGAAAAAATATTTGATAGAAACTTTTGGTTTTCAAGAAGGTAATATTTTTTATATAGAAGATGCACGCAAAAGTGATTTGGAATTGATGTTTGGCACAAAAGAACAATCAAGAGGCAAACTTTTTAATGCAGTAAAACCTAAGAAAAGTGATGTATTTATTTTTTATGCTGGACACGGTGCGCCTGGTTTGCAAGACAAAAATGCGTATTTTGTGCCTGTGGATTGCGACCCTCAATATGTGGAAATTGGCGGTTATCTGACCGAAACTTTTTACAGAAATCTTGCACTTGTTCCTGCTAAATCTGTGAGTGTGGTGCTTGATGCGTGTTTTTCAGGGACAGATTTATTTGAAAATATTTCGCCTATTGTTATCAAAGCAAAAGGTATTCTTAATATTCAAAAAGGTTTGTTAATGGCATCTTCGCAAGGTGCAGAAGTTTCAAGTTGGTATAATGAAAAAGCACACGGATTATTTACGTATTTTTTCTTAAAAGGTATTCAAAGCAAAATAGCTGATAAAAATGGCGATAATAAATTAACTGCCTTAGAATTACATAATTTTTTGGCTAATCCTACCGAAGCAGTACCTTATTTTGCTCGTAAATTGCATAATATTGACCAAATGCCTGTTATTCAAGGCACACAAGCTACGAAAACATTGGTGGAATATTAGAGAATTAAGAATTAGGAATTAGGAATTAGGAATGGAACAGCAAAAAAAGCTGAAAATCTAAGATTTTCAGCTTTTTTTGGCTGTTTCATTCATCATTTATCATTGAACATTCATCATTATTTTCACACCCATTATCAAAATATCGTCTATTTGTTTTTCATTGCCTTCTTTCATCCATTTTTTGATATTATTGTGCAGAATTTCATGTTGTTCTTGTGGATTTTTTGTATAAATTTCCAAAAAAAGTTTTTTCATATTGCTTATCATAAATTTTTTGTTTTGGTTTCCGCCAAATTGGTCTTGATAACCATCAGAAAACATATAAAACATATTATCTTTCTGTAATGCAGAAAAAGGAATAATATGTTTGTCAAAAATGCGTTCTTTTTCTTGTTGTTCCCCTCCTATTGAAAATCTATTGGCTTTTATTTCTGTAAGTTCGCCATTTTGGACATAAATCAAAGGGTTTTTTGCACCTGAAAATGATATAAATTTATTTTCTTTGTCAATCACAAGCAATGTAATATCCATACCATCTTTATTCGTTCCTTCGTGCTGTTTTAAAGTGTTGCGAATACCTTTATGCAGTTCATTGAGGATTTTATCACTTTCAGTAATTTGTTTTTCCAAAACAATATTATCCAAAATATCTTTTCCAAGCATACTCATCAAAGCACCAGGAATACCGTGTCCTGTGCAATCCACAGAAGCAATAATGATTTTTTGGTTAATTTCTTCAAAATAATAAAAATCACCTGACACAATATCACGAGGCTCAAACAAAATAAAAAAATCTTTGAAATATTCTGCAATATGTTCGTGCAGTGGCAAAATCGCTTTTTGTATGCGTTCAGCGTACAAAATACTGTCTGTGATGTGTTTATTACGTTCTTCTACTGCTATTTTTTGGATTTTTATTTGTTCATTAGCCTCTTGCAATTCGTGTGTGCGTGCCTCAACTCTTTTTTCCAAATTTATAGAAAGTTCTTCCACTTCTGTAAATGCTTGCGAAAATCTGCGTGCAATAATGATGATTTGCAAAGCAATCAAAATCGCAAAAGCAGTAGGTACAAGTTCCACAAAACCCAAAAGATTGATTTCTTCTGCGTGCAGAGCGTCATTGATACTCGCAATTACCATAAAAATAATCGCTAATAACTGCATTAGTGCATCAGAAAAGATATTTTTGTCTTTTATTTTATTATCATCTTTTTCTTTTATTTTAAAAAAATTAGCTAAAATCAATATATAAACCAAATATAATTGGGCAATTAAAGAAATTATTTCAAAAATATTGATGGTTTGGGTAAAAATACGAGGCGGTGTAACAAAAATAAAAATACAATATCCTGCCAAAATTACAAAAATGCCATTGATTATTCTTTTATTAGCATATTTGCTATAAAGCGTTTCTACATACATCAATGCAACAGGCACCAACAAAAAACTTGTAATAAAATACATTTTGCTTTGTACATCATAACCCAAATTATTGCTTTCTTTGAGGTATTGGTACAAATAATGTTCGCCAAAAACCAAAATTCTCGTAGCAATAATGAGGCAAATTGCACCAAAAAGCAACGTACTTTTGTCTTTATGAAAAATCCACAAAATAATATGATAAATTACCATAAAATACAAAAATCCTAACCACGCAATATCAATCACGTTGGAAAGGCTTTTGTTTTTGGAAAGATTTTTATAATCTCCTACAAAAAAATTTTGAATAAGTCCTGCAATAAAAATATCATAATTGGCGACTTGGACAATGATTTCAATGCTTTTGGAGTTTTTTTCAAGGTCAAATTTTATGAGGTTTTCCAACATTTCATTTTCATAATCTTCCAATTTTTCTGCAATTTTCCCTCTTTGTGATACCAATTTTCCATTTATCCAAATTTTATTTGCTGACCATATTTTGGGAATAGCAAATCCTAATGTAGAAATTGTATCACTTAATTGCATTTTGAGGCGATAAGTGGCATATCCATACGCTGGATAATGTTGTTTTTGGGGATTTTGTAACACTGTCCAAGACCTTGCACTTCTGGTGCATTGAACATCATCACGTTTTTTTTTGTCCAAAAAATCCACAGGGGTTAATAATTTTTTCCAATAAAATTCCCATTCACCACTTAATTCTACCTTTGTGCCATTTTTGATATGTTCTACATTTATCATTGCAACACCTTTATTGGCACGTGAAAATTCAGAATTGCAACCTGAAAAAGTTATTCCCACAAAAACCAATAAAATCCAAATAATATTTTGCATAAGTTTATATATTACAAAACTCTTGGAGGTTTTTAAACCCTCCAAGAGTTAGTTTCAGATGTTTTATTTTTCAAATCAAAATAATCAATTTCAAAGGTTTCATTTATTTTTTCAATACTTGTAATACTTACGGTTTTTACTTGATATTTCAAAATATTTACATTAAAATTTGTATCAATTTCGCCTTTTTCATTATCAAATTGCAATTTTAAAATATTTTCTTTGGTATAATTATTTTCTTGTTTTAACAACCATTCATAAAACCAAAATTGTCTAATATCTCGTTTTTGTTGGTGATAAAGCGTAGCAGATGACCAAATATGAGGCAAAAGTGGATTTAACATTTCAAAAAACTTGTCTTTTCCGTCCCAACGCATTTCAAAAAAGTTGTTAATTTCTCTCACCACCAACGTAAAAGGTTCTATATCCAAAAAATCATAATTTTCTAAATATTCCCAAATATCACCTTCATACAACAAAATTTCTTTGACAATCGCACCTCTACTTTTGCGATAATTTTGCTGGCGAATATGTGCCTCAAAAGCTCCATTCAACAAACAAACAAAAGTTTGGTTTTCATTGACCCCTATCCACGTGCCTTGTGCCTGTGCATCTACAGGGCAAAAAATCTTTTTTCCTGAAATTTCATACATTTGAGGAGCAAAAGCATCAAGGCGACCAATAAATTCATCACGATTGGAGGTAAAAATATAGTTTTTTCCTTCGTTATTGGGCAGATATGTGAGCGTACACATTTTCGTTTTTGGTTTCGTTTTTAGGTTGTATTTGTTTTTTTTGTTGATTTTTAAAATTGATAGTTGCATCAGCCACCCCAAAATTTTCTGCAATTTCTATATTTGGTGCGAGTAATGCAATACCTACTTTGATAAGGGCTTGGTGATGGATAGTATGTTCCAAATTGTATGCCCATTCTCTAAAATAATTGCTTGGAATTTCAGTTTTTTCGCTTATTTCACCCACATTATAGCTTTGCAACAATGTGAGATGTATATTTTCAAATGCAATATTTTCCAAAATTTCTTGGATAACTTCCAAACATACCAAACGATTATTTTCTATCAAAAGGTTACGTTTGCGGGCATCATAATCCAATTTTTGGGTTTCTTGGCTTTGAATTAAGCACTGAAAAAACTCCAGAATATGCCTCAAATGTTGTCCTATACTTGCATAATGCAATTCAGGAATTTGTTTTACAAAATATTCATCAGAAAGTTTTTCTACTAATTGATGCAATTCATTTAATAAAGTTTCGGTTTTTTGGGATAAAGTTTTCATTAAAAAAAGGTTTAAAAAGTTTAAGGTTTAAAAAGTTAAAGGTTTAAAATTCAAGGTTTAAAGTTCAAGGTTTAAAGTTCAAGGTTTAATAAATAAATGTGTCATTCTGAAAGAATCTGTCTGTTTTTGTATTTGGCTGTTTCATTCCTAATTCCTAATTCCCAATTCTTAATTATTTAACATTTATCATTAAAATCATTTTCACATTATTAGCCAAAATCAAACTTCCACTACCCACTCCAAAATCACGTCTATTTATCACAAATTCACTTTTAAAAACTGTTCCTGAAAAAGTAAAAGGAATTTCAAAAGTTTTGGTAATGCCTTTTATGGTAAGGTCAAAAGTGCCTTTATAATCATATTCGCCTGTTTTTGGATTTTTGCCTATATAATTGAATTTTTTGGCTTTCATTTCAATTTTTGGGTATTTTTCTGCATCAAAATAATCATCTTTTTTCAAATGCCTATCTCTTGCATTATTGTTGGTATTAACGGTATTGGTTTGGACAGAAGCCTCTATCAGCGAAGGATTGCCTTGTTTATCCACTTCAATATTCGCCTCAAAGCCTGAAAAAGTGCCATTTACATTAAAACCTGCATTTTTTATCACAAAACCAATTTTTGATTCTGTTACAGTTAATTTTTTTTGGGCAAATAAAAAGCCCCCTAACCCCAAAAAAGGGAGAAAGAGGTATATAAATACGAAAAATAAAAGATGTTTTTTCATAAAAAAAAGTTTAAGGTTTAAGGTTTAAGATTCAAAATTTAATAAATATATTTGGCTGTTTCATTTACAATTTACCATTCACCATTAGAATTTAAAATGTCCCCCAATTTCAAATAAAAGGGCTTTATTTCTAAAACGGTTATTATCAAAAGTAAGTTTTTGGTCGGTTTTATATTCTGTAAAAACAAAACTTAAACCTGCTTTTATTGCCCATTTTTCATTAAGCCAATATCTTGCGTAAATTTCAGAGTTAAGACTTCCCAAATCATTATCACTTACCAAAAGCAAGTTAAATGCAGTTGGGCTTGCATTTTGAGTGGTTTTTAAACCATTAGCTTGAAAAATTCCTGTTTGTTTTTCGCCAAAACTAAAACCAATCGCATCAATGTTAAAACCTACATCAAATTTTTTATTAAAGGCATATTGCAAATAAATTGCAACATTCAAAGCATTTAATTGTGTGTCAGCAAAACGCAAAGTATCAAAATTTTCTGGTTTATTTTCTGCAAATAAAACCCCAAAACCTGTTTTTCCTGATGTAATATTGGCAGGTGCAGTTACAAATTCTTGGTTTTTGGCAAATAAACCAGAGTATCGTATGCCATAACCAATGCGAAATTTTTTGTTTTTGGTAACACCATACACTTTGGAGGCATCAATGGCAAGCATAAAACTTTCGCCAAAATTCACGCCTAAGCCCAATGTGCGTGTAGGAGGTAATGGATTTTCGGTTTCTTGTGCAAAAATATTATTACAAGAAAACAAAAAGATGAAAATTAGAAATAAAAAAAAGGTTTTTTGAATGTTGTTCATTTTATTTTTGATAAGTTTTTAATTTTTTTTAAGTTGAATAAACCTATAAAGTTTTTTACAAACTTTATAGGTTTGATAATCTAATAGTCAGTTTTTTTAGTTTTAATAATTATTTAAAAATTACAAACCCAAATCAGCCAAACCATACACACCGCCAAATTGTTTACACCAAATTAATACATATCTGTATTGTGCAATGCTTACATTATTAGGAATATTCCAAGTTTGCATTCCATTGCGTTGGGTAAGTGTTGCGATTTCCAATGCACCGCTTATATTATTGGTATTAGGAGCAAGATAAATTCTAAGGTCAGGAGCATTACCTGATACAACAAAATTGCTACTTGTAGATAATTTTAAGATGCCATTTTCTATTTTTAATTTGGCAATTCCTACACTACTATTGCTAAAACTTCCTGTTCTTATCACTTGTACCATTGTTGCATTACTTTGTATGCCTTCTACGATTGCGGTTACATTAGCAGTGCCATACATTAGTCCATTCGCCATTCCAGAAGCATTTACACTTACCAAATTAGCATTATTGCTTTGCCAGGTAACCATTTTTCCATTAAGCACTTGCCCAAGATTATTTTTTACAACTGCTTGCAAAGCAACATTTCCATTAAGATTTACTTCATAGCTTGCCTCTAAGGTTACGGTAGCCACTTGATTGTTGTCAGTTACCACTGTGAGCAAAGCGGTTGTTTGTATGTTGTTGTAAGTAGCTTTTATGGTTACTTGTCCATTTGAAATACCTGTTGCGGTGCCATTTTGAGATACAGAAGCCACATTATTATTGGTGCTACTCCACACAATTCCTGTGGAAGGTGTTTGGGTTTTGTTGCCCATTTTATCAAAAAAACTAAGCACAAAATTTACATTTTCACCCACCAAAATAGATTTTGTATTGGGTGTAATTTCCAATCGTTCAGGGATTTCAATAGGTGCAACATCATCACTTTTTTTAGGAGAACACGCATTGTGTAGCAAAGAAATGCTAAGAAGTAATAAAAAACAAAGGTTTTGAAGTTTCATAAAGGTTTTTTTTAAAATGGTTTTTCTGTGATTTTAACTTTTGGAGGGTTTAAAACCCTCCAAAAGTTTTAGCGAAAGGTTTTTATTTTATTTTAAAAATTACATTTAAAATTTTATCCCTTTCAATAAACATTATCAAAAGCGAACAAATAAGCGTAACAACTGCATACAAAAAAAGTTGTCCGCCATCATCTTTAATATCAATGCCCAATATCAATAAATGTGAAAATATTGCCCCAGACATTGTTCCAGCAGATAAAATCGCACCCCAAACCGAAAAACGAGGGATTAAAATGGCAATGCCTGCGATAAGTTCTATCACGCCTGACCCAATTCTTCCAAAGGGTTCTGCACCTAATTGTGTAAAAATATATACAGATTCTTCTGCACCTGTAAATTTAAAAAAAAGGGTTTGCAATAAAATAAATGCAGGAATAATGCGAATTACCCAATATATTATTTGGTTTTTCATAATTTTTTTAAGTTTAAAAAATATTTGTATTTTAGCTATTTAACTGATACCTGA
>JAAFIN010000049.1 GCA_013297825.1 Cytophagales bacterium | reverse complement strand
CCGTGTTCGCCCACAGTTCCTGGCATTATCATCAAATAATAATCTAAATAATGTCCCATTAGGATTGCAAAAGCAACTACTTTCAAAATAATCAATGTACGTTTTCCTTCTTTTGCCATAAGCACTAAGAAAGGAAACAAGAAATTGATAAAGAAATTGAAATAAAACAAAAACCTATATTTTCCGTCCCAAAGATTAAGGCGAGCATTAAAATACGTAGTTTCTTCTGGAATATGTGCGTAATAAATCAATAAGAATTGACAAAATGTAACATACGCCCAAAAAACACTAAACGCAAACATAAATTTACCCAAATCGTGGAAATGGTGTTTTGAAACTAATTTCAAATAACCCGCTTCTTTTAAGAAAATCACCGCCAAAGCAATAGTTGCCAAGCCTGATACAAACCAACTCGCAAAATTTTGCCAGCCAAACATTGTACTAAACCAATGTGTATCAATAGACATAATCCATTGCCAAGAAATCACTGATTCGCTTACCGCAAATACCACCAAGAAAATCGCAGATAAATAAACTGCTTTATTGTAGATTTTTGGCTCTTTTAGATAACCATTAAAATCTTTGATAGCATCTTCTTGCAAAGAAAGTTTGCGTAATTGCAAAAACAAGAAATACCACAATCCAAAAAACGTTACCAACAAAAAGATAAAAAATGCAGGATTTAAAAACCCAGATTTTCCTGCGATAATTTTGTCATAATGTTTGCTATTTGGGTCAGTAATACCTTCGTGCAACCAATGAAATATTTTTGCACTGTCAGGCAAACCAAGTTGTACCAAAAATAAAATCAAGATAGTACCACAACTTATAGGCAAAAAATAGCCAAAAGTTTCAGGAACTCTTTTAATCATTGCTGACCAACCTGCGTGTGCTACGTAATTAAAAGCCAAGAAAAAAACGCCAATCAACGCAATACCATTGAAAAAAGTAGCATTAAGCCAAAGATTAGCCATTACTCTTTTTACCCAATTATATTCGTGGTGTCCTTCTGCCCCACTTCCGCCAGCCATAGCGTGTCCGCCTGCTGCGTGGTGTCCAGGAGCATCAATTCCAAGCGCCAATAAAATAATTCCAATAATAAAAAATACTACGCCTACGCCCAACATAGTCATCAATCTACTTTTAATTTTAGAAGTAAATTCATACTGCATTTTTTCGTCTGCGAGTGTCAAGTGTGAATGTCCTGCCATGATTTTTGTATAAGATAGGATAGTTTGTTACAAGATTTTAAATTCAATACGACGATTTTGTGCTTTATTTTCTTTGGTATCGTTGGCTACTTTTGGCATAGCATCACCATAACCTTTTGCTAAAACACGTTCTTGTGCAATACCTGCTTTTTGGAGATATGTATCTACCATATTAGCACGTTTGTCAGAGAGTTCAAGGTTTTTCTTAGCATCACCTTCATTGTCGGTATGTCCAGAGATTTCACCTTTTACATCAGGGTTTTCTTTTAAGAATTTGATAAGTGCATCAAGTTCTTTGCGAGAGCTTTCTTCAAGGTCATTGCTACCACTTTTGAAAAGGACATTTTTTAAGGTAAATGTTTTTCCTTTTTCAGCTTTAAATTCAATGGCTTTATTTTTCAATTCTTGACCTTGCAAAGTATGTACATAATATACTACTTTCCAACGCTCATCAGGATTGAGTTGTGAAGCGTGCGACCACATACGACCTTTTCCGTGTGTAATGGTGTGAAAAATATGCCCGCTATTTGCATTTTTCAATGCACCACTTGCACTAATATTCGCAACACCTTTATACATATCAGCTACTTTACCTTTTCCATCACCTTTTTCACCGTGACAAGGCGAGCAATAACGTGTATAAAGTACTTTTCCATCTTCTACAATGGCATCAGTAGGGTCAAAAGGTGGAGTAAGCAATTTTTCAGCCATTTCCATACTATCTTTTGGGATATTGTAATACATCAAATCACCTGCATAATCAGAATGACCTGTTGCATTATTAGAAAATCTACGTGCAACTGTACCTTTGGCAGGTTCACGCATATTAAGTCCCATTGGATTTATTTTATTTTTTTCCACTTGTGTATAAGGTTCATAAGCCTTAGAAACATACATTTGTGGAGCAAATTCAGTACCTGGATTGTTAGGGTCTCTTTCGCAACTTGTAAAAGTAATACCACCCATCAACAAAGCCCAAATAAAATTTTGTTTTTTCATTTTTTTAGCGATTTTTTAAGGATAGTTTTAAACTTCTTTTTCTTGTGGTTTTTCAGAAACACCACTTTCCATAAGAATTTGAGTTATTTGTTCTTTGGTAAATTTTTTATTATTTTCCAATTCTATTGCCATCACATATTTATCATCTGTGCTACGTGGGTCAAACATTACAGCTTGTTTTCCAGGACCTAAGCCATTAGAAATCAAGAAAGTTGCAACCATTCCAAGCGAGCCAATCAAAATTGTAGCCTCAAATGTAACAGGCACAAAGTCAGGTACTGCAATAAAATCTTTGCCCCCTATAATCATAGGCCAAGCAAAACCCAACATATAAGTTTGCATCAATATCGCTAAAGTAGTCCCTGTAATTGCAAACAAAAATGCTGCACGTGCAAGACGAGTGCGTTTATAACCCAAATGCACGTCTAAATCGTGGACAGGATATGGTGTATAAACTTCGTGTATTTTTACACCCTTTTCGCGTATTTTATGAACTGCATCTATCAAAACGCTTTCCTCATCAAATACACCTACTAAAAAATTCTTTTTTGTATCAGACATAATCTAAAAAAGTTCAAGGTTTAAGGTTTAAGGTTTAAAAGTTCAAGGTTTAAGGTTCAAGGTTTTTATTTTTAGGAAAAATTTATTTAAAATAAATAAATTACTCTTTTGTTTAAACCTAGAAGGTTTTAAAAAACCTTATAGGTTTGAGCAATATTAAACCTTAAACTTTGAACCTTTTAAACTTTTTTAATGAGCAGATGAGGTTTTTACTTCTTCAAGGTGTCCTTCTTTAGTGTATTCTTCGCCTGCTTCTTTGGTAGAAGAATTTAGGATTGTTTTCACCTCTGCCATATTGATTACAGGCAAAAATTTAGCAAATAAGAAGAAACAAGTAAAGAAGAAACCAAAACTAAACAAATAATCTCCAACATCTACGTAAGTAGGCCAGAACATTACCCAAGAAGATGGCAAATAATCACGGTGCAATGATGTTACAATAATCACAAAACGCTCAAACCACATTCCAATATTTACCACGATTGACAAAGCAAATGTTGCGTAAATATTTGTACGCATAGCTTTAAACCAGAAGAATTGCGGAGAAATTACGTTACAGCTCATCATTGCCCAATATGCCCACCAATACGGGCCAAACATACGGTTGATAAATGCGTATTGTTCGTAAGGAACACCTGAATACCACGCAATAAAAAATTCGGTAATATAAGCAATACCCACAATAGAACCTGTAACAAGGATAATTTTGTTCATTGATTCAATGTGTGTAAGCGTGATATATGGCTCTAATTTGAATACATATCTTGTAATCAACATCAAAGTTAATACCATCGCAAAACCTGAGAAAATCGCACCTGCTACGAAATAAGGTGGAAAAATGGTAGTATGCCAACCTGGAATTACTGATGTAGCAAAGTCAAAACTTACAATGGTATGTACTGAAAGTACCAAAGGCGTTGAAACACCTGCAAGTACCAAAGCAACCATTTCGTATCTTGCCCAAGTTTTTGTAGAACCGTCCCAGCCAAAACTCATTAAACCATATACAAATTTTGAGATTGGATTTTTTGCTCTTTCTCTGATAGTTGCTAAGTCAGGTATTAAACCAATGTACCAGAAAACCAAAGAAACTGTCAAATATGTACTAATCGCAAATACGTCCCATACAAGAGGCGAATTAAAATTAACCCATAATGAACCGTATGTATTTGGCAATGGCAATGCCCAATGTGCTAACCAAGGTCTGCCCATGTGCATTAAAATAAATGAACCAGCACAAAGTACCGCAAAAATCGTCATTGCTTCTGCTGCACGATTGATAGAGGCACGCCATTTTTGGCGGAATAATAAAAGTACCGCAGAAATCAATGTACCTGCGTGTCCAATACCTACCCACCACACGAAATTGGTAATGTCCCAAGCCCAACCTACGGTTTTATTCAGTCCCCACTCTCCAATACCAAAAAACCAAGTGCGATAAAGTGTATAACTACCCCAAGCCAATACACAGAGCGATATAAGCATTGCAACCATCCAGCGAGGATTTGGTGCAGCTTCTACCTGACGACAGATGTCCTCTGTGATGTCGTGCATGGTGGTTTTCCTGTCATTTTTGTGCATTTGCCTTAAAACAAGAGGCTCACGCACAGGTGATGTATATTGCATATCTGTTTTTTAATTTTTTTTTTAAAAAGGATTAAAATATACAAAAAGATTAATGATGTTCGCCACCATGGTTGGCTTTTTTATCATCTTTACCTTTTTCTTTGTCTTTGTTACGTATTTTTGTAAGGTAAGAAACTTGTGGTTTCACATTGATTTCTTCCAATAATTGATAAGCACGTGGTTCGCTGATAGCGTATTCAATTTCGTCTTCTTGTCCGTGATGTCCTTTTTTGATATTTTTCTTAATGTCAAGTGTTTTAGCAATTTGGCTATTAAGGTCATTCATATCTCCAAAAGTAATCGCATCAGTAGGGCAAGCCTGCGCACAAGCGGTGATTACTTCACCATCTTTTACGTGGCGTTTTTCTTTTTTAGCGGTTAATTTACCTGCTTGAATGCGTTGAATACACATAGAGCATTTTTCCATTACACCTCTTGAACGTACTGTAACATCAGGATTAAGCACCATTTTACCCAAATCATTTGTTTGGCTGTAATTTACAGTTGTAAAACGGTCATCTTCTGCATAATGGAACCAGTTAAATCTGCGTACTTTGTAAGGGCAGTTATTTGCACAATAACGTGTTCCAATGCAACGGTTATAAGTCATTTGGTTAAGACCTTCGGTGCTGTGTGTGGTCGCAAGTACAGGACAAACTGTTTCGCAAGGTGCGCTATTGCAATGTTGGCACATCAAAGGCATAAAAGTAACCTCTGGATTAGCAGATGCTTCTTCCATTTCGCCCCAAGTTTTTGCATCTTCTGCACTGCTATAATAACGGTCAATTCTAATCCAGTGCATTTCTCTACGCATTAGGACTTCATTTTTTCCTACAACTGAAACGTTATTTTCAGCTTGGCAAGCAACCGTACAAGCACCGCAACCAATACAAGAATTTAGGTCAATAACCATTGACCACGAATGGTTAGGATATTTGTGTCCTTTCCAAAGGGTTACTTCGCTTGGTTTTTTATCACCATCAGGAGAAGAAATATGTACATAACTACGTCCTGCATTTGGTTTTTTAACGTATTCTGAAAGTGTAGCTTCTTGGATAATATCACGTCCCATAATAGTATGGTGCGTTTGTGTTTGGGCTACTTCTTCGTATTTGTCAGTTTTTGCGATAGAAACACCTTCTACCACATCTATTGCCAAAGGAAATACATTTACACCGATTGCTTTTCCGTCAATTTTTCCTGCTTGACCTACCACTTCACGACCATAACCTACTGCAATTACAACTGTATCGTCAGCTTGTCCTGGTTGGATAAGTACAGGCAATTCAAAAGACATTCCTTTTGCAGAAACTTTTACAACGCTTCCTTCTTTAATTTCTTTTGCTTTTGCAGTTTTTTGAGAAATAGAAGCATAATTTCCCCAACACGCTTTTGTGATTGGGTCAGGCATTTCTTGCAACCAAGGATTATTAGCTTGTGAGCCATTGCCTATTGCTTGTGTTTGGTAGGTAGAAAGTTCAAAACCTGCGGTTTTAAATTTGCTACCAATTTCGCCTACTGCTTTGTTGGTATCAGACCCAAATTTTCCAGCTACACGTGGTTTTGTGTCTTTTTTCTCCTCTTTAATTTCAGCTTTTACTTCTACTTTTTTGTCCTCTTTTTTATCTTCTTCATTATTTTCAACAACAACCGCAGTTGCAACTGCATTTGTTAAAAATTGTCCATCATGTAATACACTTGTCCAAAAATTAGCAAAACCTTTGAATTTAGTTTGCATTTTGAAAACATTTGCATTCCAATAACCTTTGATAAAATCGTGGAAATTGGTGGTTTTTGCATCTGCCCACATCAAAAGACTTTCTTGTGCAGAACGTGTTTTGAAAATAGGTGTAATGGTAGGTTGTGCCAATGTATAAATACCTTTTTTAGGCATTGCATCATTCCAACTTTCCAAGAAATGCGTGTCAGGACAAACGTAAGTACAAAGTGTAGAAGTTTCATCAGGAGATAATGCAAAAGATATTTTGGTATTTACTTTTGCCAAAGCACCTTTTAAATCTTTGCCTCTTGGGTGGTCATACACAGGATTTACACCATAGAAAATAACAGTATCTACACTTCCGTTTGATATTTCATCAATTAAGCTATTTACTGCATCATCATTGCCTTTGCGAATATAACAAGGTGTATTGATGTCAATGGTTGTGCCATAATTTCCAAGTTTGTTGTTAATTGCATTTACCACAATTTGAACATTTGGGTCATTAGAACCACTTACCACCAAAGATGCTCCTTGTGCTTCTTGTAATTCTTTTGATGCTTTTTCTAAAATTTCTTCAACCTTTGCACTTACACCTTCTAATTTTCCACCGCCATTTAATTTATTGTAAAGAGCAACTACTGCAAGAGCCTCTTGTGAAGGTTTTACAGCACCTCTATAATCTGCGTTAGCACCTGTGAGCGAAAGACGAGTTTCAAATTGATAATGGCGAGACATTTCTTTTTTGTCTTTGCCAATTTTACGAGTTTGTCCGTATTGTGTTGCGTATTCAGTAGAAGAAAGCCAAGTACCCAAGAAATCAGCCCCAAAACTTACAATAACTTTAGCTTTGCTAAAATCATAAGAAGGGATTGCTTCTATACCAAAACTGTCTTTATTTGCTTGCAAAATACCGTGAGCTGACACCGCAGGTGCATCATATTGCACAAGTTTGGCAGAAGTGTATTTTTTTGCAAATTCCTTAATAACTGCTTCGGTAGAAGGGCTTATAATGGTAGAGGACAAAATACGAATGTTGCTTGCACTTGAAAGTGCTTTTTTGATTTCTTCGTCTATTGTTTCCATTTTTCCAGCTTTATTATTAGCCATAAAGCCTTTAAAACGAGTATCATCATACAATCCAAGTACAGAGGCTTGTACTTTTGCACTTGTTTTGCCTTTGTTGATAGGCGAAAGGTTATTGCCTTCTATTTTGATAGGGCGACCTTCACGTGTTTTGACCAAAATACTACTAAAATCACCTCCTTCAAAGAAAGTAGAAGCATAAAAATTAGGAATACTTGGGTCAAGATTTTCAGGTTTATTGAGAAATGGAATACTATATTTCACAGGTGCCTCACACGCTGCAAGAGATACCGCAGCAACGCTAAAACCCATTAATTTCAAAAAATCACGACGATTATTTTCTGAATTTGGCTCGTGTTTAGGGAGTGGTTCAGCAAATTCATTTTGTGCATTTTTCACAAAATCAATGTCGTTGGTGAGTTCTTCTATTCCTTTCCAATATTTTTTTGGTGAATTTTCCATCATAACGATTTAATTATGTATTATGAATTGATTATGAATTATAAATTATGATTTTTTTTTATTTGTTGCTTAAACCTATAAGGTTTTAAAAACCTTATAGGTTTGAGTTAATTATAAAAAAAATAAAACCTAAAATATTCATTCAGTCATTCATTTAAAAATTTCCTTTTGTTAATATTTTACACTGAAAACCTTACTTCAAAAATAAGTATTGAAGTAAGGCATTTTTTGATTTTAATAATGACATTTAGAACATTCCAAACCACCAATATTTTCAACAGTCATAGGTTTTCCACTATTTTTGGTGTGTGATTCCATTAGTCTGTCATAATATTTGTTGTCTTTTGCGTGGTCTACAACGGTTTCTCTATGGCAGTTGATACACCAGCCCATTGTGAGAGGGGCGCGTTGTTGCACTACCTCCATTTCTTTGATTTCTCCGTGGCATTTTTCACAAGCCAAACCTGCTACGTTGGTATGTTGTGCGTGGTTAAAATAAGCCAAATCAGGCAAATTATGCACTCTCACCCATTCAATAGGTTGGTCTTTTTCAATAGCACGGTATATTTTTTTGATTTCAGGAGATGCTTGTTTGATTGCATTGTGGCAATTCATACAAATATTTGCTGAAGGAATTGTTGCATTTTTATTTTTATAAACGCCTGTATGACAATAACCGCAATCTATTTCGTATTGTCCTGCGTGCAGTTTATGCGAGAAAGCAATAGGTTGTTTTGGTGCATAACCTTGTTGAACACCTATATTTGTAAGTCCATCTAAACCTGCTTTCAAAGAAACCAACACAAATAAAAGTGCGATACCGCCTAATACTGCTGGATTTTGGAAAATAGAAAATGGTTGGAATTTTTGATTTACGATTTCACGGTCTTCTGGAGCAAGTTCATTTTCTTTTTGGTGCAATAATTTGCCTACCATTGAAAGCATCAATGCCAATACCGCAAAAACCAAAACCAATGTTATTACCAAAATCCCTAAAAGGATATTGAATGAACCGCCATTTGCTTGTTGTGATAATGCTTGATTTGTTCCTGTTCCTGTTTCTTTTGGAGGAACTACTACATTTACCTCTTTTGAAGCTTTATCCACATAAGCAAAAATTGCTTTAATTTCGTCATCTTTAAAGGCAAAACTTGTCATTACTGCTTTGTTGTATTTATTGAACAACTCAACAGCATATTTATCGCCACTTTTGATGACAGCTTGCGAATTTTTTACCCAAGGAATAAGCCATTCAATAGAGCGACGCTCTAATATACCTTTCATACCAGGACCTACGACAACTTCGTCAGTAAGACCGTGACAAGAAGTACAATTACCTTCCCAAAGTGATTTACCTTTTTCTAAATCAACACCTGCGGTAGCAGGATTTGCAGGTGCATCTTTTTTGAGAGTATCTTGGGCGTACACAACAGTCCCCCACGAAAATATCAAAAGCCAAAGCCAGAGATGTAGGGAATTTCGGAATTTTTTTTGTGAAAACATAGACCAAATATTCATTTTGAAAACAGTATAATTTCGTATTTTTTTGCTTATTTATTTAAAAATATCCTTTTTAATTATTGGGATTTTAATAATTTTTAGCAATTTTTTGTTTTAATAATTATTTTTATAATATAAAATGATATAAAATATTTTTGAAATTTAGGGGCAATTTTACAACAGAATTTCTAAATATTCAATATTTTTTTAATGTTTTTGTTAAAAAACTATTAACATTTTTTTTAATTAGCTTGCAATATCGTGCAGAAACGTTAAAATTTCAAATAATGCAAAGTTTTTTTTGTAAATTAGAATTATTCTAAATAATTATTTTAATGATGAATTATGAATTATAAATGATGAGTGAAACAGCCAAATTTAATGGTAAGTAAAACAACTAATTTTAAAAATGTTATTGGTTATTCTGTTTACAATCCATCATTCAAAAATCCTTTCAATTTCTCCAAATTATTTAAACATTCCTCTGGAATATCTGACAAAAGATTATTTTGTAAATCAATAAATTGCAAATTAGATAAATTTTCAATGTATTTTTTATCAAATTTTTCAATTTGATTATCATTTAATTTTAAAAAACGCACTTTTGACAAATTCCCTTTTGATATATTTTCTAAAAAAGAAACATTTTTTAGCTTGTTTTTTCGTATGTCCATCACTTCTACTTCAGGAATATTTTCCAATATAATTTCTTCTAATTGTGGATTATCTACAATTTTAATTATATTTATTGCAGGAGAATTTACCAAACTCACTTTTTTTAAAGAAGTTTGTCCTATAATAGTAAAATTATGAGAAGATGAATTATTGATAATAAAGATTTCTTCAAGTTGAGCAGGAAATGTTATATTTTTATTCAAATTGCAATTATGCAGTGATAAATGAATTAAATTCAAATTTTTTAAATCATAAAATAAGCAATTATGTAAAAGTAATAATTTAAAAAATGTATTTGAAAAATCTGCTGTTGTGTTTATTTTCGTTAAAGTAACAAAATCAATTTTTGTGTTGTGAAAATATAAATTACGCAAATTGGGTAAATCTGTCAATGCACAATTATCCAATGTTAAATCGTTCAAATGCAATTCATATAAATCAGATAATTCACTGAAAATCAGTTGTTTTATAGGGTTTTTGCTAATGTTTAGTTTTTTTAATTTTTGTAATTCATTCAAAAGAAAAACATCTGTAATTTGATTTTCGCTACAATTTAAACTTATTAAATTGGATAATTCCATCAAATCATCAATTTTTTTAACTTTATTTTTATCAATGTGTAGGCTTTTGAGGTTTTTAAGGTTTCGCAGATGTTTTAAATCAATAATTTGGTTATTTTTCAAATAAATATTCTCTAATTTTTCCAAATATTGAAAAGCCTCAATATCCATAATTCTGTTATTATTTGCAGTAAAATATGACAAATTTTTTGAATTTTTGAGGGCTGAAATACTTACAATTTGGTTATTGTTAAGTTCTAATTTTTTTAATTTTTTGCAATTTCCCAATGCAGAAATATCTTTGATTTGATTATTGTTCAAAGATAACCTTTCCAAATTTTCACAATGTTTTAATGCAGAAATATCTTTAATTTGGTTGTTATTCAAATCCAAAATTTTTAGATTTTTGCAGTTTTTTAAATTAGAAATGTCTGAAATGTGGTTATTGTCTAAGTGTAAATATTCCAAACTATGCAAATTTTCAAGTTTTATTTTGGAAATATTTGTACTTTCAAAATGCAATCCTTGTATTTTTTCTAAATTACACAACTCTACAAGTTCAAATGGATTATTTGAAAAACTTAAATTTTCTAAATGATGAAAATCATATAAACAAATGTCATTTATTTGATTGTGAGCAATTTCTAAACGCACTAAATTTTTAAAATTATTCAATATGGATACATCTTTTATATTGTTGTGTGATAAGTTCAACTCCAAAAGATTTGTATAGTTTTTAATTGGAGAAATATCCTCAATTTGGTTATGGTTTAAATATAATGCTGTAAAATTCGTAAAATCTGCAAGCGGAGAAATATCATTTATCAAATTCCTTGATAATGACAAACCGCCTTTTGTAAGATTTTCAAGGTTTTTTAAGGCAGAAATATCTATAATTTGATTTTCGTTCAAATCCAAACCTGTCAGATTTGTAAGATTTTTAAGTGCAGAAATATCTGTAATGTTATTCCTACTCAAACTTAAAGACGTTAGATTTATAAAATTTTGAAGTGTTGAAATATCTGTAATGTTATTTTGTGCTAAATTCAAATGAGTAAGATTTTGCAAACCTTCAAGCAAAGAAATATTTGTGATTTTATTGTAGTATAAATCTAAATTTGTAATATTTAAAAAGTTTTTAAATTGTGAAACATCTGTAATTTTATTACCAGACAAATTCAAAATTTTTAACTCTTTTAAACATTGTAAAGATAAAACATCTGTAATTTGATTAGATGATAAATTCAAAAATCTTAAATTTTTCAAGTATTGCAAAGGTGAAATATCTGTAATTTTATTGCTTCCTAAATTTAATTCTTGCAGTTGTAATTCAGAAATATTTTTAATTTTTTTTAAGGTTGAAATATCTGATATATGATTGGCAAACAAAGACAATACTTCCAAATTTGGACAATTTTCCAAAAATGAAATATCTTTAATTCTGCAATTTCCCAAATCAAGCCTTTTTAAATTGGTAAGTTTTGAAAGTGCTTCAAAAAATGATGTTGTGTTAAAATTTTCATCAAAACGTAGGTTTAACTCTTGTAGTTGAATTAAATCTATAAAAGGTGAGCAATCCAATAAATTATTACGAATATTTAACCCTAATTTTTTTAACTTTTTAAGATTCTTTAAAAAATCAATATTTTCTATTTTTCCAACAGATATTTCTAATTCTTCCAAATTAGTTAGATTCTCCAAAAAATCAACATCATTAATGGTTGTATAAAATTTTAGTTTTTTGAGATTTTTAAGATTTCCCAAAAAACTAATATCTTTTGAGATATAATAACAATTAAAAGATAATTCTGTAAGATGTATATGTTCTGCCAAAACATCAAAATTGGTGTTATCTGTTTCTTTTTGAGAAACCTGAAAAGAGTAAAGAGTATTAGTTCTCAAATCCAACACAGGATTTTTTGTTTCAAAATTTTCTTTTATTTGTTGGGCAAGTGTTTTGTATGAATTCATATTTTTTTAAATGTTTTTCTTGCAAAATATTAAAAAAAATGAAAACTAACAAGATTATTTTTCAGAAAAAACCTATATTTTTTAATGCAGAAAAACATTTTTCATTTTTTTTGAAATATTTTACGCAAAAAAAAGTATTTTACACAAAAATCAAATATTTTTGAAAAACACTTTATTTTAATCTTTCAAATTCATTTTTTAATATGAAAAAACTTTTTCTAACGCTACTTTTAGCGTTTGTTGCTACACTGCATTTGTACGCCCAAGAATGCAAAGATGAAATTATTATCACCGAAAAGGGGCGTGAGCGATATGATGGCAAAAAATTTATTACCCAAATTCGTGTCGTGGAAATCTCCAAAAAATTCATTCATTACAGAAGATGTAATGGAGATGACAAAGAATTTGTTATCCGCAAAGAAGATGCTCTTGGCATTGATTATGCAAATGGAAAACGTGATAAATTTGATTTTGATGGAAAAAATAGAAAAAAAAATATGGATTTAATCAGAAAACCATCTTATTATCAACAATAAAAAAACCACAAAAAAACCATTTTTTCATCACGAAAAAATGGTTTTTTATTTATTTGAATTTGAAAATAAATTACGAATTAAAATAATTCATAATTTATAATTAAATTTTTGGTTTTTCTTCTTCCACAACAACTGCTTTTTGTGCTTGTGCAAATTTCCACGCAGAAATGTCCAACACAATAGGCGAAGCAATGAAAATAGATGAATATGTACCAATCAAAATACCAACCAACAACGCATAAGAGAAACCAGCTAACACGCTACCGCCCAATGCAAATAATACCACAACCACAATCAAAGTAGTTCCTGATGTCATAATGGTACGACTTAATGTGTCATTGATAGCTGAATTTAGTTTTTGACCAAAATCCTCTTGCGTAGTATCACCTGCAAACTCACGAATACGGTCAAATACAACCACCGTATCATTGATAGAATAACCAATTACGGTAAGCATTGCAGCAATCATTACTTGGTCTAATTCGTAAGAAATGCCCAATACATTGGCAATCGCAAGACCTGCAAATACTATCATTACATCATGGAACAATGCCACAACTGCACCCAAACTATATTGCCATCTTTGGAAACGAACAAGAATATACACAAATATTGCCAACAATGACCAGAATATTGTAAGAAGTGAAGTATTATAAATATCATCAGCAATGGTAGCACCTACTTTTGTAAAACCACCAATTTTAGGATTTTTGAAGTTTTTTAAGCCTTCCAAAAGCATATTTTCTACTTTTTTGTCGCCAGCTTCTGATTCATCTTCGCTAAGTTCGCTGGTAGTGATTTTAAGTTGGTCGTTGCCATTGTAAGTTTTTACTTCGGTGTTTGATTTGAATTGTTTTGATAATGCTTCACGTGCTTCATTTACAGAAATTACTTGGTCAAATTTTACCACATAAGAGCGACCACCTTTGAAATCAACACCCAATGTAATTCCTTTGATAAACATTAACACAATGCCTATTGCGATAAGACCGCCAGAGAACATATAAGCAGGTTTGCGGAGTTTCAAAAAGTCTACTTTTGAATCTGCAAAAACATTTTTCAAAATAAAGGCATCAAAACTAACACCTTTTCCGTCATTTTTGCGTGTAAGATATTCAATAATTATTCTTGTGATAAATACCGCAGTAAATACTGAACACACGATACCAATCATCAATGTAACCGCAAAACCTTTGATACTTCCAGCACCAAATATTGCCAAAATAGCACCAATTAAAAAGGTTGTTACGTTGGCATCTACGATAGAGCTATATGCTTTTTCATAACCCAATGCAATAGATTGATTTAATGAATTTCCGTTGCGAATTTCTTCCCTGATACGCTCAAATATCAATACGTTGGCATCAACTGACATACCAATCGTAAGCACGATACCTGCCATACCTGGCAATGTAAGCACCAATCCAAAAGATGCCAAAATTCCAATAATAAAGAAAATATTGAACAACAAAGCAATATTCGCAATAAAACCACTTGATTTGTAATACAATATCATAAACAACACCACCAAGCCCAAACCAAATGCCATTGAAAAAACACCTTGATTGATGGATTCTTTACCCAAAGATGGCCCTATTGTTCCAGCTTCTACAATACGCATAGGTGCAGGCAATTTACCTGCTTTAAGTACGTTTGCTAAGTCACTTGCTTCTTCTAAGGTAAAATTACCGCTAATTTGGGAATTACCGTTAGGAATTTCACCATTTACATTAGGAGCAGAATATACCAAATTATCCAATACAATCGCAATTTTGCGGTTGATGTTTGCACCTGTTAATTTTTTCCACGCTTTTGCGCCTTTTCCGTTCATTTGCATACTAACCACAGCACGATTATTGTCAAATTCCTGGCGTGCATCAGTGATAACATCACCCTCCAAAGGAGCTTTTCCACCTCTACCTTTTTTGATAGGATAAAGTGTAATAGTGTTTGTTTTGAGGTCAGTTTTTACATCATACAAGAATTGCACAGTGTAAGGAAACATATTTTTTACCTCGTTTCTTGCCAAAATTTCATTCACACGTGAAGTGTCTGCGATTTTTACCACAAAACCAAGCGGACTTGGCATAAGAAGTTGTGTAAAAGCATTATTTTTCAAAGTATCTTCTTTTTTATCTTTTTTCTCTTCTTTCTTTTCTTCTTTTTTAGCATTGGTATCTTTTGCAGTTTTTGAAGTGTCATTTTTAGCTACGTCCTCTTTCTTTTCTTCTTTTTTCTCTTCTTTTTTAGCTTCTTTTGTGGTAGAATCTACTTTTGCAGTAAGGTCAGCAGATTTATCTTCTGTATTAGCAGTAAGATTGTCTTTTGCTTCTGATTTTCCTTCGGTTTTATTGCCTTTTTTTGCTTTTTGGCGTTCTTCTTCGCTGTTTAGGTATTTACTAAGTGACTCATAACCTTGTGCAATTTCGCCAAGCTCATGAACTTCAAAAAACTCTAATTTTGCAGCACCAGAAAGCAATTTTCTTACCCTTTCAGGATTTTCAGCACCAGGCAATTCCACCAAAATACGACCTGTACCAGGAATACGTTGGATAGTAGGATTGGTAACACCAAATTGGTCAATACGTTTTCTTACGATTTGGAAAGAACGCTCAATCGCACTTTCTACCTCTGCACGCACCATATTCAATACTTCGCTGTTGGAAGAACTAAGATTGATTTTGGTACGATTGTCTGAATTTGAAAAAATATCAGCCAATTTTCCATTTGGGGCTATTTTAGCGTATTCACTACTAAAAATATCTACAAATTGTTTGGTGCTGGTTTGTTGTGCTTTTTTTGCATTTTCAATGGCTTTCAAAAAATTTGCATCTGTGCTATTGCCTGACATTGCAACCAATATTTCAACAGGAGAAACTTCAAGCGTTACGTGCATACCACCTTGCAAGTCCAAACCAAGTGCAAGCTCACGCTCTTTTACTTGTTTGTAGGTAAAATCACTGCCCAAAAAGCTATATACTTTTTTGTTCCAAAGCGAATCAGTGTAGCGTTGTTTCTTTTTGGTGTCTAATACACCTTTGCCATCAGTAGCGAATTTTATGCCCTTTTCTTGCAAATTGCGTGATTGAAAAGTGAATGTAAATTGATACAAACACAATAACGACACGATTATCGTTACTGCGATAATAGAAGATTTATTCATTATAAAATTTTTATGTTATTTTTTTAGAAAAGAAGAAAGATATAAGGCTTTGGAAATAATAAAATAAAAAACAGCCAGATTCTTTCAGAATGACAAAAAGGATATGTGGTTTTAGTTTTTGAACTTTAAACCTTGAACCTTAAACTTTTTTATGGTGCGTTTGCAACGATAAAATTATTAAAAAACATTTTCCACGCAACGCCTAAATATTTGTTTTGATGAAAAACAACAACATTAGCATTAGAAAATGAAAAAAATAAAAGACTATTTTTTTTAGAAAAGAAAAAATCAATTACTGAATTTTTAGAAATGTCAGTATTAGGAAAATCTGCCTCAACATCATTATTTTGAACAAAAGAAATATTTTTTTCGGTTAAAATTTTATTATCCAAAAAGAATATTTTTTTACTTGCAAATTTTTCGTCTTTTTTATCCAACCAAACTTTTTCTTGATGCAACATAACCGTCCATTTGCTCACTTCATACACAGTAAGTGTATTGAGCAAAATCATTGCTACAACAGCAAAAAGTAGGCGATATGTCCAAGTATAGGTTTGCATAAATCATTTTATAGAAACGTTAGAAAAACGTTTATAAAAAATTAAGTTGCAAAGTTAGTTTTTATTTTTAAAAAACGAAATTTATTTTTATTTGGGAATGTGAAAATTTTAATATGGATATGTTTTGACACTTCACAGGCATAAATGCCTGTGCTTTATATAAAAATTATAGCAATATTTCACAAAAAAATCTGTGTTAATCCATAAAATCTGTACCTTGAATTTTTTGAACCTTAAACCTTAAACTTTAAACCTTAAACCTCCCTCAACATTATCCCAAGTGCGTGCCTACCTGTGATTTTATCACGTCTGGCAGAAAAAAACGTATCTTTTTGGGTATAAGTACAAAGGTTAAGAGCTTGAATATTTTGGGGCAAAACCCCCACATCACTCAAAAGACGTGTATTCGTATAAACCAAATCCAAATGATTTTTTCCTGTAATGGGATTTTTCCAAATAAAATTTTCTGTTTCACCAAATAAATAATCCAATTTTTCTAAAACCTCCTCCCCTACTTCATAAATATCTTTGCTAATACCTGCACCAATACCCACAAGAATATTTTTGGGCGAACTATCAAACATATAAGCCATTTGTTTTATCATTTCAGAGGCAATTTCTGACAACGTTCCACGCCAACCTGCGTGGCACACACCCACCGCCTCACGCACAGGGTCATAAAACGCCAAAAGCGGACAATCTGCACCCATTACCATCATACAAATACCTTTTTCTTGCGTAATCATACCATCAGTATCAGCAATTCCATCAAGATATGATAATGCTCCCTTGCCTTTTTCCTCTTGGGTAACAGTTACAATGTTGTTTTTATGGACTTGTTGGGAAAAACAAAAGTTTTCTTTTGGAATATTAAGATAATTAGCCAAAATTTCTCTATTTTTTAATACATTTTCGGGATTATCTTTTGAATTTAAACCCAAATTCAGCCCTTCAAAAGGTTTTGGACTAATGCCTCCTGTGCGTGTTGTGTGAAAATGCACAACGTTTGGAAAAGATTGCAAATGCGAGAAATGATGAAAGTTCATAGTTTAAGGTTTAAAGTTCAAGGTTCAAAGTTTAAGGTAAATTATCCAATATTTTTATGGAGATTTTTTTTCTGTTTTGGTTGTCATTCTGAAAGAATCTGGCTGTTCCTTGCGATAAAACAGTCAAATAATTAAAGGAATTGTTAAAAATAATAACAAAACTACGATTTAGCACTTTGGTTAAAAATTAACAATTCAGTAATAATTGATAAAAACCTTTATAAATTACATAAAAAGATGTTTTTGCTTTTTGGGCGACAAAAATAAACCTTTTTTATTAAAAAACAAAATCAAAATTCTTAAAATTTTATAAAAAATTATGAAAAAAATTATAAAAAAATATGAAAAAAAATCAATAAAAATTTGGAAGTTTGCTAAAAAAGATATACCTTTGTGTATTAAAATAACATTTTTTAATACCTTTTAAAATAACTTTCATTTTATACCTTTTCCCTATATTTATGAGCGAAATTTTGCAATCAAAAGACGAAGTAATGTCCGCTTTTAAGGCACTTCTTGTAGAAAGAAAGCGAATCCAAGCACGCATTACGACCAAAGAAGAAAATGCACAACGTCAAAAACAAAAAGACCAAGTAAAAGTAGCTTCACAATATACCGCAAGTGCGATTGTGAAAGGTTTGGCTGACCTTCAGCTTAATTTTGGGGACGCTGTGGAAAATTTGGGCATTCAACTTAGCGAAGAAGCAGACAAACTTAACACTTTGAGGCTCGCTATTCAACTTGAAACCGAAAACCTCAAAAATCTCAATGATGTACGTATCGCAGCAGATGCTTTTCACATCTTAAAACAGGAAAATGATGCTCGCACAAAAGATTATGATACTTTTGTAGCTAACGAAATCAAAACTATTGAGGAAGAAATCGCAAAAAAACGTGAAGATTGGGCAAAAGAACAAACAGATTACGACAAAAATCAAGGTGAAAACCAAGCACTCAAAGAAAAAAATCGTCAAAAAGAAATTGCAGACTATAAATATGAGCTTGAACGCACCTACAAACTTGATGCTGATGCTTACACCGAAAAGAAAAAAATGCTTGAAAGAGAATTGCAAGAAACTGAACTCAAAAAACAAAGAGATTGGGCTAACCGTGAAAAAACTTTGACCGAAAACCAACCAAAATTCCAAGAATACAAAACCAAAATTGATGGTGCTGAAGCTGAAATCAAAAATGCAGTGGATAAAGCAAGAGATGAAGCAATGAAAGCAACTTCCAAAGATGCTAAAATCAAAGCTGACCTTTTGGAAAAAGAAAACGAAGGTGCTAAACAAATCTATGAAATGCAATTAAGTGGCTTGAACGAAAATATTGCTAAAAATAATACCCAAATTGAAAAATTACAAGCTGAACTTAAAGAAGCTCTTTCTCAAATCCAATCTCTTTCACTTAAAGCAGTGGGAGGAAAGTAAATCAATGGTAAATGGTGAATGTTAAATGAAACAGCCAAAAATCAATGTTGAATATTAAATAAAACAGCCAATACAACAGTTTTGTGTCATTGTGTAGCAATCTGGCTGTTTATTATTCCTAATTTTTCATTCCTAATTCCCCATTCCTAATTCCTAATTTTTCATTCCTAATTCCTCATTTTCAATTCCTCAATAATTCCCCCTTCGGGGGTTAGGGGGCTTTCCAATTCTATATTATGTCAATAAATATCAAAAGTACAAAAGACGAAATTTTTAAGGCGTATCAAGATGCTGAAAAAGCACGTAAAGACCTTGAAAATAAATTGCTAAAAGCTGAACAAGAACTCACAAAAGCAAAACAAGATGCACAAGGTGCAACTAAATTTACTGCAACCGCAACAGCTACCGCTCAACCTGCTACCAAAATCGTATATCAATCTGCCCCTGTTACAACTGTGGAAGGTATTTTGGCTACTTTGGAAAGTGTAGAAACAGGTCTTGGTAATGCAGTAAGCGAACTTTCTGCAAAACTTACCCTTGAAGCTGACCAAGTTGCAGAACTCCTCAAACAAAGCACCGAAAAAGCTGAAAAACTTAAATCTCTCTACAATGTAGTTGCAAGTGAAGATACACTTGACAAACTTATCGCAGAATACGAAGAAAACCAAAAAGCATTTGAAGAAACCGCTCAAAAAAATAGAGAGGATTTTGACAAAGATATGGCAACTCGTCGCCTAAATTGGAGTGTAGAAAACCAACTACACAATACACAAGTATATGAGCGTAACGAAAAAAATTCCAAAGAAATCCAAAGAGAACAGCAAGAATATCAATACAACCTTCAACAAGAACGCAACGCTGAAAAAGATGCATACGCTCAAAAAAGAAAAGCATTACAAGTTGAACTTGACGAAATAAGAGAAGCTAAAAATCTTGCTTGGGCTGAACTTGAAAAAACACTCAAAACTCGTGAAGAAGAATTTGATAAATACAAAAGTGATTTTGAGGCATTCCCTGAAAAACTTGAAAAAGAAGTTAAAAAAGCAGAAGCAGAAGGAAAAGGTATCATTGAAAAAGATGCTCGTGTGAAAGCTGACCTTCTTCACCGTGAAATTGACAGCAGAAACCGTGTGTTTGACCTTCAAATTAACTCCTTAAATGGTGTAATTGATGGACAAAAATCACAAATTGCCTCCCTTTCCAAACAACTTGAAGCTACCCTCAAACAAGCTCAAGAACTTGCTATCAAAGCGATTGAAGGTTCTGCAAATACTGATAAATTTGATGCAGTACGTGAAATTGCTAACGAACTTGCGAAAAATCAACCAAAAAATAAATAATCATTTGTGATTTTTTAAACTACTAAACACCTTACAGCTTTTGGTTGTAAGGTGTTTTTTTTTTACGTTTTTCAAAAAAATGGTCTGTACCGTAGTTTACGGAGGTCTGACTATTTTTTTGAAAAATTACAAAACCTTCATTTAATTTCTATTTTTTAATAAAATTTTTCTAAAAAATAAAAATTCTATTTTTGAGAAATATTTTTTTTTCAAAAAAAATTATATATTTGTGCATTAGTTTTCATTTTAAAAATTATTTATTCAACAAAGTAACATATTTGCAATTTTTATTTACAATTAAATGACCAATACTTTCAAAATATTTATTGTAGAAGATGATGAATTTTATGCTAAAATTCTCTCTTATCATCTTTCACTTAATCCTGACAACGAAGTGGAAGTATTTCATTCTGCCAAAGAAGTATTTAATCAACTGCACAAACGCCCTTCGCTTATCACATTGGATTATAGCCTCCCTGATATGAATGGCAACGAAGCCCTCAAACGCATCAAAACACAACACCCTGAAATCCCTGTTGTGATTGTGTCAGGACAAGAAAATATTAGCACCGCAATCCAACTTTTGAAAGAAGGTGCTTATGATTATATCGTAAAAGATGAAGATGCAAAAGAACGCCTTTGGAATGTTGCTCGCAATGTAAAAGATAATATTAGCCTCCAAAATGAAATCACTTATCTAAGGGAAGAAGTAGAAAAAAAATATGAATTTGGAAAAATCATAAAAGGAAACAGCCCTGCTATCAAACAAGTTTTTCAAATGCTTGAAAAAGCCTCCAAAACCAATATTACGGTATCTATCACAGGCGAAACAGGTACAGGAAAAGAACTTGTTGCAAAAGCTATTCATTACAATTCGCCACGCAACAAAAAACCATTTGTAGCAGTCAATGTTACCGCAATTCCAAATGAACTCATAGAAAGCGAATTATTTGGGTATGAAAAAGGTGCTTTTACAGGTGCAAATAACCGCAGAATTGGAAAATTTGAGGAAGCAAATGGCGGAACAATTTTTTTAGATGAAATTGGCGAGATGGACTTAAATATGCAAAGCAAATTATTAAGGGTTTTGCAAGAAAAAGAAATTACACGTGTAGGTGGAAATGGTGTTGTAAAAATAGATGTGCGTGTGATTGTGGCAACTCACCGAGATTTGGCAGAAGAAGTACGTCAAAAAAAATTCAGAGAAGACCTTTATTATCGTCTTTTGGGTTTGCCTATCAAAGTACCACCTTTGCGTCAGAGAGGAAATGATATTATTATGCTTGCAAAATTTTTTGTAGATGAATTTTCAAGAGAAAATAAATTAAACAAAATAACCATTAGCGAAGAAGCACAAAAAAAACTAATGAATTATCCTTTTCCTGGCAATGTGCGTGAATTAAAAGCCACAATGGAACTCGCAGGCGTAATGTCTGACGAAAAGGTAATTGATGCAGAACACATCAGTTTTAATTCTGTAAATATGCTTTCTGACGTAATTATGGAAGAAATGACCTTAGAAGCATACACACAACAAATTATAAAGCATTTTTTGCAAAAATATGACAACAATGTTGTGCTTGTTGCCCAAAAATTGGATATTGGCAAATCTACACTTTATCGTATGATGAAGAATGGATTGATGTAATGGTGAATTAGGAATTGAGAATTAGGAATTAGGAATGAAACAGCCAAAGTCTGAAGCAGGATTTTCAGAATTTGAGGATTAACAAGATTTTTTTGAACTTTTGAACCTTGAACTTTTTGAACCTTGAACTTTTGAACCTTAAACTTTGAACCTTTGAGCTTTTGAACCTTGAACTTTTGAACCTTGAACTTTTAAACCTTGAACTTTTGAACCTTGAACTTTTTGAACCTTTGAACTTTTTGAACCTTGAACTTTTGAACCTTGAACTTTTGAACCTTAAACCTTGAACTTTTGAACCTTTGAACCTTTGAACTTTTGAACTTTTTGAACCTTGAACTTTTTGAACCTTGAACTTTTGAACCTTGAACTTTTATGAAACTCCTCTATATCCATCAATATTTTCGTTTGCCCACCGAAACAGGAGGACACAGGTCATATTATGTAGCAAAAGCATTACAAGAAGCAGGTTTTGAGGTAGAAATTATTACCGCAAATAATGAAAATAATAAAACAGAAATTGATAAAACAACAAGTAACAAAACAGAAAATCAAAAAACTGAAATCGTAGATTTTGAAGGGCTAAAAATTTATTATTTGCCTGTGGATTATAACCAAAAAATGGGCTTTTGGGAACGTACAACCGCATTTCGCCAATTTTTTTGGAAAGCATACAAAACTGCCCTAAAAATCCACAAAGAACAAAAAATTGACCTTGTGTATGCAACCTCTACGCCTCTTACGGTAGGAATTACTGCGTATTTGCTCAAAATGCACAAAAACATTCCTTATATATTTGAAGTAAGGGATTTGTGGCCTGACGCACCTATTGCATTAGGATATTTAAGAAATTTTATTTGGATTGGTGGAGCAAAATTTTTAGAAAAAACTTTGTATAAAAATGCAAAAAATATCATAGCACTTTCGCCCAAAATTCAAAGCCAAATTCAGAAAAAAGTTCCTACCAAAAATGTGGAAATGATACCCAATATGTCAGATAATGATATATTTTATCTCCAAAAAAAATTGGACGACATTGTCATTCAAACACCCATTTATCAACCGCAAAATGCCCAAATTATTCCAAAATATCATACTGTAGCTTATATAGGAAGTATTGGAATGTCCAATCATATTGAATATTTTTTGGAAATCGCAGAAAAATCACAACAATCTACTCAAAAAAATATTCAAAAACTTTCTTTTTGGATAATTGGTGATGGGGCTGAACTCGACAAAGCAAAACAAATCGTACACGACAAAAAACTTTGGAATGTGTTATTTTTTAAACCAAAAGAAAAAGATGTTTTGCAAAAATTCCTAAAACACGTTGATTTTTTGTATGTAAGTTTTTTGAAAAAAGAAATTTTGGAAAGCAATAGCCCTAATAAATTTTTTGATGCTTTGGCAATGGGAAAATGCACTTTGGTCAATACAGAAGGTTGGCTTAAAAATCTTGTAGAAGAAAATAATTGTGGTTTTTATGCAAATCCAGAAAATTCACAAGAATTTTTGGATAAATTAACGCCTTTGCTTTCCAATGAAGTGCTTTTATATAATATGCAAAAAAATGCAAAAAAATTAGCCATAGAGCAGTTTGACAAAAATGTACTTTGTCAAAAAATTGTGGATATTTGTAAAAATATTTGAATTACTAACTACTGACACCTGATTCCTGACCACTTTGTACTTAATATGTTAATCTCATTTATTGGAATGCCTGCATCAGGTAAAAGCACGCAAGCTCGTCATCTTGCCCAAAAATTGGGATATACTTTTGTGGATATGGATAAAGTGTTGGAGGAGCAAGAAAAAATGAGTATTTCAGAAATTTTTAGGTACAAAGGCGAAAGTTATTTTAGGGAGATGGAACGTGTAGCACTTCATCAAGTGCTTAAATCTGATAATTCGGTTATTGCAATGGGAGGTGGTACGCCTTGTTTTTATGACAATATTACCCAAATAAATGCTAAAAGCATCACAATTTACCTCAAAACTTCTTTGGACACATTAAGCAAAAGGATTTTTAATAGTCCTACGCCTCGCCCTATGTTTTTGGGTAAAAAAGAAGAAGAAATCAGAGAAATGCTCAATGAAATTTTTGAAAAACGAAAAGAATTTTATGAACAATCACTTTTTTTTATGGAAAATGGGGGATAATAAATGGTGAATGAAACAGCCAAAACACATTTACCTTTAAATATTTAATCTAAAAAAGCCTCAAAAATGGATTTTTGAGGCTTTTTTTATTAAATTAAAAATAAATTAAAAAATCAAAAGACAATGTATTTGGCTGTTTAATTTATAATTCATAATTTATAATTCATCATTATTTTGACAAAATCGTAATTTCCACCCTCCTATTTAGTTGTCGTCCTTCATCTGTGGCATTCGTGGAAGTTGGTTTTGTCATACCATAACCTTTGGCTACAAGGCGATTTTTTGTAATTCCTTTTGAAACCAAATAATCTAATACAGCTTGTGCCCTATTTTGCGAAAGAATTTGATTTGCAGCAGCAGTTCCTACATTGTCGGTATGTCCATTTATTTCAATATTCATTGTTGGATTGTCTTGTAATGTTTGAATAAGCCTTCCCAAATCTCCAAAAGATTCACTGCGAAGTGTTGCTTTTGAAAAATCAAAAAATACATTATTCAAACGAATAGTTTGTCCTGATTCTATGGGAGCAAGATACAAATCACGTGTAATTTCTTTGTAAGCTGTAATTTTGGTAACATCAATATTTTCACTTACCGAAATAAAATTATTTTTTTGAGCCAAAAAA
>JAAFIN010000048.1 GCA_013297825.1 Cytophagales bacterium | reverse complement strand
TGAAAAATATTTGATTTTCCAATGTGATAACAGGAATTTGTCGCCAAACTTGCGTATTGTTTCCAATCCAATGTTTCAAAAAGGTTTTTGATTTTGTTTTTGATATTTTCGTCTTGATGTGTGAATACAACCGCAACACCTGATTTATATTTTACTTCTTCAAAAGAATGAACAATGGAAATATCTGTGTGAAAAGTAGAAGAAATATAAAAATCTGGTTTTTCTTCAAAAATCCATTTTTTGCCACATTCTCTATTTTTTGCCAAAGAAACCGTATAAACTTTGAGCATATCACCAAAAGGCTCTTTGTTTTTGTTGTTGTACCAACTAAATTCTTCAGTTTCTAATTTTTGGTTTTTGCTCCAAATTTGAAAAACACATTTTACATCAACTTTTTTATGGTTTATTTTATCTTCATTTGGGATATAAAATGAATTTTTTGGCAATCTTTCAGAATGAATTAGATTAAAACCTCTTACCCTGTATTTGATAGAACCTTTGCCCTTGCTCTCAAAAAACATAGGCAAAATAAAGCATACATAATCCGCTTTACGTGAATGATTGATAAAATCAAGTGCTACTACGCCTCTATGTCCAAAAGGCGGATTACCAATGATAATAATTTTCTCGTCAGGCAATTTATATTGCAAATAATCTGCCTTCAAAATATCATCTCTTTGTGGTTCAATGTCAATGCCCATTCTTTTTTCTTTGGGCAACAAATCATAAAAACAACCATCACCCACACTTGGCTCTAACCATTTGTAGTCATTGATATTTTTTTCGTATTTTTCTATGATATTGTGTGTTTTTTCAAAAAGAATTTTAGCAATATTTCTATCTGTAAAATATTGGTCTAACAAATTATTTGTATTTTCTTTCATCAAATTTCCATTCACATATCTAATTTCTTTCCCAAATAAAGTGTCCATTGAAGTTTAAGAAGTTTAAGAAGTTTAAGGTTTAAAGTTTAAAGTTTAAGGTTTTTAACAAAGAAATCAAAAAACAAGTTTTATATAAATACAAAAATACTCAAAAATTAAAAAAAAATAAAATTTTTGTAATTTTTGAGCAATTTTAAGCCTTAAACTTTGAAAGTCAAACTATTTGTTGTCTAAGCCTTCAATCATTAAACGTTTTTCTTCCCCTTTAAAAAACCAAAAAAAAGAAAAAATAACACCTAAAGCGGATAAAATTCCAAAATAACCTGCCTTTGAAAATCCTTCAATGATAGCGTCCAACACACATAAAGCTACTAAAAATGACGTTACTCTAAAAAGATAATAAGTATCTTTTATTTTTATATTTTTAGTACTTGAATCATCAACAAAAATTGAAAAATTAGGACTTTCTGAAAAAGAATTTTCTTTTATTTTCACAGTATGATTTCCTTCAGGAATAGAAAATTCTTTGGTTTCTCCCTTATTGATGTACCCTATTGGTTTGTCGTTTAATAATATTTGGTATGGGGTACGAGTATCCAAATATTGGTAGTAATGTGGTCTTTCTATTATGAGTTTTGCCATTTTTTAATGATTTTAATGGTAATTTTTTTTTATTTTAGGTTTTTCTGTTGAACTGTCATAGAAACCAATAGATAAAACCTCAATTTTTTTTTATTTCATTTTTATTTTTACAAGATTATAAGGCCACACAAAACTCATATCACCTTTTGGTGTATTTTCCCAAACCACATAAAAAGGGTCTAATTCTTTGAGTTCATCACCTTTGTAAGCAGGCATAAAACGCTTTTCTTTGGGTGCATCTACATCTTTGTAGGTGATATAACCTTTGTGGTGCAATGCCTGTCCAAGTCGCATAGTTACAATATATTTGTCCTCACATTCAAAAAAAAGTTTGGTATTGCTGGTATCTACGCCAGCAAGGTCTAAATTTTCCGTTAATACTTTTTTAAGGGATATGCCTTTGTAGGTTTTTTTACGAAAAAAAACAGGGTCATAATCCACATTGATTGTGGTAGTGTCAGTATTAAAAAATCCTTTTTTTTCTAATGCCAAGATGTCTATTTCGGTGCGAGATTTTGGGGTTGATTTTTCGGTTGTATTGGGTGCTACGTTATTTTCTGTTATGCTTTTTTTGCTATCATTTTTAGCATCATTACTTCCACAATTTACCAAAAAAATGCAAATACAGCAATATAAGAAGATATTTTTTAGATATTTTTTCACAAAAATTTTAAAATAAAGTGTTTTTTTGTTGCAAGATATATTTTTTCAAATAATTACAAAAATTTTTACAATCATAAAACCGCTTAAATATTCTAAAAGTTTAAAAAAAATAAAAATAAGGTTGTAAGGTGTCAGGGGAAAGGTGTCAGGGGAAAGGTGTCAGGGGAAAGGTGTCAGGGGAAAGGTGTCAGGGGAAAGGTGTCAGGAATCAGGACAAAAATACGAAACAGCCAATTTTAATTTTACAATTCTTTACTTTCTACTTTTTTCCTGACACCTGATTACTTTTTCCTGACACCTGATTACTTTCCCCTTAATCTTACATCTTCAACCTTGTCAAAATACTTCTTCCTAATGTAATTTCGTCAGCGTATTCCAATTCACTTCCCACAGGCACACCACGTGCTATGGCAGAAGTTTGGAGATTAAAAGGTTGGATTTTTTTGGTAATGTAAAAAATGGTGGTATCTCCGTCCATTGTAGGATTAAGGGCAAAAATAATTTCTTTTACCTCTTTATTATCAACAAGACGAGCCAGCAAACTATCAATCTGCAAATCTTGTGGAGCAATGCCAGCCATTGGCGAAATCACACCACCAAGCACGTGATAAAGTCCTCTGTATTGGTTGGTATTTTCTATGGCAAGGACATCTTGCGAACTTTCCACCACACAAATCATAGAATTATCTCTTTTTGGGGAAGTACATATTTCACATATATTTTCATCAGCCAAATGATGACATTTTTGGCAATATCTAACTTTTTGGCGAAGGTCTTGGAGTGCTTGGCTTAGTGTATTGGTGTATGCTTCGGGTTGTTTGAGCAAATGCAAAGCCAAACGCAAAGCACTACGTTGTCCAATACCAGGCAATTTAGCAATTTCTTTGACTGCTTGTGCAATAAGTTTTGAGGAAAATTCCATAAAAATAAAAATTGTATTTTGGCTGTTTAACTGATTCCTGACACCTGATTCTTATTACTCCACTTCTGCAGAAATACCTCTGTGGCATATTGCGTTACGCATACTTACAAGTTTGTCATATTCACCTTCTTTTACACTACATTTTCCTTTATAATGAATAATCAATGTGCATTGTTCTGCTTGTTCGCTTGTGTGGTCGCATACATCTATGAGTGTGTCAATAACGTGTTCAAATGTATTAACATCATCATTATACACAATAAGTTTGTGAAGTTCTACATCAATCACTTCCACATCTTCAAGTTCTAATTCTTTGTATTTTGGCATAATAATTAACGTGATATTTTAAACTTATGAATGAATTTTTAAAAGCATTAAAAGAAAAATTTTATTTGGTGCAATATTTTGAGTTTAAAGCCTCTACGCAATTAGGCAAAAATGGTTGGGAAGGCGTAGGAAATGGTAATGTAAGGATTGAAAAAATAGATGAAAACACGATTATTTTTTATGAAAATGGAAAATTTTTGTCTAATATTCAAAACGCTCAAAATGAAAAACCTACAAAAGAAATCAAATGTAGCAATGTGTATCGTTGGATATTTGAGGAGGAAAGTATAAAATTAGAACATTTGAGATTTGGGACAGAAAATCCTGTTTATTTGTTTGATTTAATTCATTTTCAAGATAATAAAATGATTTCAAAATGTGGACACGTATGCGACAAAGACCTTTATAATGCAGAGCTTTTTTTATTTGATGATAAAATTTTGCTTCATTGGAGAATATTTGGTGAAGAAAAAAACGAAATCATTGAATATGTTTATACTTGAAATTTTTTTATAAAAAATAACGACTTATTCATTATTTTTGCCAAAAATCTTAATTTTTTTTAATCTTTAAACTTTTTAAAACCTTAAAACCTTGAGCTAAATTCCCCCTTTGGGGGTTAGGGGGCTTTTTGAACTTAATATGTTTCCAACAGTTGATTTAATTCTTAAATATTTTTCCAATTTGACAGATATTCAAATACAACATTTTACCAAATTAAATGAATTGTATCAAGATTGGAACACAAAAATAAACGTAGTTTCACGCAAAGATGTAGAATTGCTTTATGAAAGGCACGTCTTACATTCATTAGGTATTGCGAAAGTATTGTCATTCAAAAGTAGTGCAAATATTATGGATTTGGGCACAGGAGGCGGTTTTCCTGGTATTCCTTTAGCGATAATGTTTCCTGATACCCAATTTCATTTGGTGGATTCTATTGGCAAAAAAATAAAAGTTGTGCAAGAAGTAATTGATGGTTTGGGACTTAAAAATGTGCGTGCTTCACACGAAAGGGCTGAAAAAATAGAAGAAGATTTTGATTTTGTAATAAGCAGAGCAGTTGCACCGTTGGACACTTTGGCGTATTGGGCAAAAGATAAATTTTATAATATGTATAACCACGATTTGAAAAATGGGCTTATTTGCTTAAAAGGTGGCGAATTAGAAGAAGAATTAGAGTCTTTTAGAAACAAAGTAAAAATTTGGAATTTATCTGATTTCTTTGAAGAAGAATTTTTTGAAACCAAAAAAGTGGTTTATTTGCCAATGATGAAAAAATAATGATGAATTATGAATTATAAATGATGAATGAAATGCAAATGTTTGTTGTAATCTAAATAAAAAAAACTGCTTTTAATTAAAAAATTAGAAGCAGTTTTTTTTAGGTATTGAATTTTTTGAATGTTCAAAAAAATTGAATATTTTTGCCAATAATTAAAAAATATTTAAAAAACGTTGTCATTTCTTTTATTTTTTTTAAAAAATGCTTTCAGAATTAGAGATAAAAAATTACGCACTTATTCAACACCTTCATCTGCACCCACACAACGCACTTAATGTTATCACAGGTGAAACAGGTGCAGGTAAATCTATTATGCTTGGGGCTATTGGTTTGCTAATGGGCAACAGGGCTGACACAAAGGCACTTTTTAATACTGATGAAAAATGCGTAATTGAAGGGCATTTTGACATAAAAAACTACAATCTTCAACCCAATTTTGAGCATTTGGAGCTGGATTATCAAGAAATTACAAGCCTAAGACGTGAAATATCGCCCTCTGGAAAATCAAGGGCTTTTGTGAATGATACGCCTGTTAATTTGGACGTTTTGAAAGAAATTTCTGCCAAATTATTAGATATTCATTCCCAACACGACAATCTCCAACTTGGCAATAATCTTTATCAACTTACAATAGTTGATGCTTTTGCACAAAATATTGCATTAAAAAATACGTATTTTATTACTTACCAAAAATATACGCAACTCCAACGCCAACTTCGCAAACGTCAAAAAGAATATCAAGATTTTCAAAAAGAATACGATTACAACCATTTCTTACACGAAGAACTCCAAAAAGCAAATTTACAACCCAAAGAACAAGAAGAACTTGAACAAGAACTTGGACGTGCTGAACGTGCTGAAGAAATAAAAATGAGATTGCACAGGCTTGTAGGTTTTCTTTCGCAAAGTGAGCCTTCTGTATTGGACGAAATGCGTGGCATTGGCAATGCGTTGGGGCATATTACAGAGCTTTCGCCTGCGTATTTAGCAATTCAACAACGTTTGGAAAGTTGCAGATTGGAACTTGATGACATCACGCAAGAAGCAGAAAGTGAGGCTGATGATGTAGAATATAATCCACTTCGCACAGAGGAAATAGGCGACAGATTAAGCCTAATTTATAATCTACAAAAAAAACATAATACAGATACTATTCAAGGGCTTTTGGATATTCAAGAAAATTTGGCAGAAAAAATCAACAAAGTGCTGAATTTTGATGATGAAATTGAAGTTTTGAAAAAAGAACTTGAAGAACTCAAAAATACACTTTTTTTACACGCTCAAAACCTTTCAGAAAGCAGAAAACAAGCAATTCCGCACATTGTAGAAAGTCTTTTGATGTTGTTAAGAGAACTTGGTATGCCAAACGCAAGCCTCAAAATAGAAATCAATGAGATAGAATTTAGTCCAGAAGGTACAGATTTGGTCAATTTGCTTTTTAGTGCTAATAAAGGCGTTGCACCGCAAGAAATTAGCAAAGTAGCATCAGGAGGCGAGTTCTCAAGGCTAATGTTGTGTATCAAATATATTTTGGCACAAAAAACCGCTTTACCAACGATTATTTTTGATGAAATTGATACAGGAATTTCTGGTGAAATTGCCCTAAAAATGGGTAAAATGTTTCAAACAATGGCACATCACCACCAAATTATCGCCATTAGCCACCTTCATCAAATCGCTGCAAAAGGCAATCATCACTATTTTGTGTTCAAAGATAATAGCACAGAACGCACATTTAGTAGAATTCGCCAACTTACTGACCAAGAACGCATACAAGAAATTGCCCAAATGATAAGCGGTGCTTTCCCTTCCGAAAGTGCGATATTGAGTGCAAAAGAGCTTTTGTATTCTTAGTATCAAGGTGTAAGAGGAATGAAAGTAAAAAGGTCTGTACCACAATTTATGGAGGTCTGACCTTTTTTTTTGTTAAAAAATCACAGATTTTTTAATTTTTCTAAAATATTTTTTTCATCAATCATATTTTCCTAAACTTTTATATACTTTTGAAAATATAATCCATAATTTACAATTCATAATTACAAGACTTATGCTAAAAAAAATATCTTCTTTCGCTGAATATCAACAAGTTTATAAAGAAAGTACAGAAAATCCTGAGAAATTTTGGGACGAAATCGCACAAAGTTTTTTGTGGAAAAAACCATACAACAAGGTTTTGGAATGGAATTTTACAGAACCAAACATAAAATGGTTTTTGGGTGGCAAATTAAACATTACCGAAAATATTTTTGAGCGTAATTTACCCAAATTTGCCCAAAAAACCGCTATTATTTTTGAGCCAAACGACAATAAAGAAGCAAGTTATTCCCTTACATATCAGCAACTTTTTGAAAAAGTTTGTCAGTTTTCCAATACACTCACGAATTTGGGCATACAAAAAGGTGATTGCGTAGCAATTTATATGCCTATGATACCAGAAGCGATTATCGCAATGCTTGCGTGTGCGAGAATTGGGGCGGTACATTCGGTAGTTTTTGGAGGATTTTCTGCACAATCATTAGCGGATAGGATAAATGATGCAGGTGCAAAGTTGCTAATTACTGCTGATGGCGTGTTTAGAGGTGCAAAAAGTGTTCCTTTGAAAGAAATCGCAGATAAGGCATTGGAAAAATGCCCAACCATACAGAAAAATATCGTTTTCCAGCGTACAAAAGAGCCTATTGCTATGCAAAAAGACCGAGATATTTGGTGGCACAAAGCAATTTTAGACGTGGAAAATACACATAATTCGGTGGAAATGGACGCAGAGGATATGCTTTTTATCCTTTATACATCAGGTTCCACAGGAAAACCAAAAGGCGTAGTGCATACAACCGCAGGTTATATGATTTATACCCAATATTCCTTTGAAAATGTCTTCCAATACGACCCAAATTCCAACGATATTTACTTTTGTACTGCTGATGTGGGCTGGATTACAGGACATTCTTACATTACTTATGCACCGCTTTTGGCTGGTGCAACGATTGTGGTGTATGAAGGCATACCAACCTTCCCAAATGCAGGGCGTTTTTGGGAAATTATTGATAAATATGCAGTTACACACTTTTATACTGCCCCAACTGCGATAAGAGCATTGCAAGCATTGGGTTTGGAGCCTGTTTTACCACACAAATTAGACACTTTAAAGGTGCTTGGAAGTGTGGGCGAGCCTATCAATGTGGAGGCGTGGGAATGGTATTTTGAAAATATTGGTAAAAAACGTTGTCCTATCGTGGATACTTGGTGGCAAACCGAAACAGGGGGAATTCTTATCTCGCCTTTGGCTGGTATTACGCCCCTAAAACCTGCTTTTGCTACGCTTCCTTTTCCTGGCGTAATGCCTATTTTGGTGGATAATGAAGGCAAAGAGCTTTTGGGCAATGGTGTTGAGGGAAATTTATGCATAAAATTCCCTTTTCCGTCAATGCTTCGCACTACTTTTGGCGACCACGAGCGTTGCAAACAGACATATTTTAGTACTTATCCTAATCTTTACTTCACAGGGGACGGTGCAAAACGTGATGAAGATGGTTATTATCGCATATTGGGGCGTGTAGATGATGTAATAAATGTGTCAGGGCATAGATTAGGCACTGCTGAAATAGAAAATGCTATCAATGAAAATGCGCTTGTAGTGGAATCTGCGGTGGTTGGTTATCCTCACGACATCAAAGGTCAAGGAATTTATGCGTATATTATCCTAAAAAGTGAGGCAAAAAATATGTCAGAAACCAATATAAAAGCTGATATTTTAAAAACTGTTCAGGAGGTAATAGGTGCCATCGCAAAACCTGATAAAATTCTACTTGTAAATGGTCTGCCCAAGACACGTTCAGGCAAAATTATGCGAAGAATTTTGAGAAAAATAGCAGAAGGTGAGCATAACATTGCTAATTTTGGAGATATTACTACGCTTTTAAACCCTGAAATTGTGGAGGAAATTTTAAAAAGTTCAAAGGTTTAAGAGGTTCAAAATTCAAGGTTCAAAATTCAAGGTTTAAAAATATTCTATAGAATCCTGTTAATCCTTTTATTCTAAAAATCCTGTTTTTTTTCTATTGTTTTTTGCTTTTATTAAAAAAAAATTACCAAAAAATGATTATTTCACAAAAACTATATATTTTAGCATTTTATTTATAAAAAAAATGCTTTTTTTATTTGGTACAAAAATTGAAAATAATTATTTTTAATATTTTAATCATTAAAAAAAACTTTACTTTTGAAACACAGCAAAAAATTTGCATACTAAAAATTCATACTAAAAATTCATACTTTTTCCCATAAATTTTTTATTCTATCATGTTGAAAAAATACCTAAAACATACTTTTTTTGTTATCACTTGTGGTGCTTTACTTCAATTAGGTGCTTGCAACCCTACTACAAACGATAAAAAAGACACAAAAGACACCACAAAAAAAGAAGATAAAGCAAAAGAAAATAATACTAATGACATCAAACTTGAAACATTACCCAATTCTGACAATTCTTATCTGGGTGAAATGGGCGGACAACCTGCTCAAATCAATCTAAGAAAATACAGCAAAAATATGTCAGGCTCGTATTGGTTATTGGCTACACCTGAAAAAGAAGTAAAATTTGAAGGCACATTACAAGATAATGATGAAATCATACTCACAACTTCAGACAAAAAAAATATAACTGCTAAAATCAAAGACGAAAAAATGTTTTTGGGTACAATCAAAGATGAAGACGGTAAAAATGGAAAAACTTTTTCTTTTGTGTTAAAAAACTTCCAAGAAGTAGCCATCAAAGAAGTGCAAAGAAAAGAAATCATCAAAAAATCACCTGATGGATTGCGTTTTGTAGAAATTGATTATCCACAAATGGTTGGTTTTACTGATATAAATGTAGGCAAACGTGTAAATAAACTTTTGGAAGATTATTTTCGTAGTGCGACCAATCTTGACCAAGTTGATAAAAACACACTTGGATTTAACTTCAAAGAAGATGTCAATTATGATGTAACTTTTATGGGCAAAGATGTTGTAAGTATTCACAAACATCATCACCTTTCTAAAAATAAAGAAACACAACTTTTTGATGATTCACACGGTTTGAATATCAATTTTAAACGTGGTAAAGTGTATGAAATTCAGGATTTATTTAAACCAAATGCTTTGTTTGAATTAAATAAATTTATCCTCAAAAAAATTACAGAAATGTGTGGTAATGAACTTGGTGAAGCTGACAAAGATAAATGTGCTTTAAAATTAGATGAAAGCACTTCTTTCTCTCTTAGCAAAGACAAAATTACATTTCACCTCACAGAACGCCTCCCTCACCAATATCGTGGTTGTGGATATGTGCGTATTCAATACAAAGATTTAGCTCCATTTTTTCACCCAAGCGGGCCTTTGGCACAATTTATTAAATAATTAAGAATTGGGAATGGAGAATTAGAAATGAAAAACCACAAAAATTTATTGAATTTTTGTGGTTTTTTTCTTTTGAAAAAAAATATTTAGATAACTAAAAAATGATTTCGTAAGATATTTATTAAAATATTTTATTATACAATTTTCCAAAAGTTTTAAAACTTTTGAAAAGTTAAACCATACCAAATTATAATGTTGTTAATTAATGTTCAATAAATATTAATTTGTCGGTTGTCTAAACCTATAAGGTTTTTAAAACCTTATAGGTTTAAACGAAAATAAATGATAATGTCAGACATTTTAACGTTTATTGAACACTAATTGTGTTTTGGCTATTTTCATTCACAATTTACCATTCAACATTTCCCACTAAATTTTATTTATACAAATACGTATCAGCAAACACAATTTGACGCATAACCTTTTCCTGGTCTTTGGGTGCGATAATAGGCACACGTGCATCAGAGGCATAAGTAAAATAAGGATAAGACTGAATTATTCTACCTTCATAGATATAATGTTGCAAAAAATACGCTTGTCTTACGCCTATTCTGTGAATTTGGTCAAAAAGAAAATTCCCCAATCCGTGAAAAATCATTTTTCCTCTATAAATTTCTATTTTTTGAACTTGGTGAGCTTGCGAACCATACACCACATCAGCCCCAAAATCAATTAAAGTCTTGGAAACCGTATCCTGTGCAATGGTAGGCGAATAACTATCTACTTCATTGAATTGTACGCCCACAAACACCATATCAATTTTTTGATTTTGTTTGAGGTCTTGAATTGTTTTTTGAGCTTTGAGTTTGTTATATTTGTTTGCACCTGATTGTTTGGGCAATATCGCACATTCGCCCAATGGACAACTTTCATTATAACCCATAAAAGCCATTTTTTTACCATCTTTTAAAGTAATAATCAAAGGTGTATTTGCTTCTTCTGGAGTCATTCCACCGCCAAAAGTCTGCATTTTGTTGCGTTTGTACCATTCCATTGTGTAGGCAAAACCATCAGCTCCAAAATCTTTGTTATGATTTCCTGTAAGTTCCACAATATTTGCATTAAGGTCTTTTATTGCTTGCATATCACGTTCTTTGGTGCAAAATGCACGTGTATTTGCGAGATATTGACAATCTTTTATGATGCTTACTTCATTGCTAATATGCACAAAATCCGAATTTTGGAAGTGTGATTTTACACCACTTGTGAGGAAATCTGTGCCTTTCACGTCAGCCACAAGTCCCATATTGCGTGTAATAGCGGTTACGCCTGTGTGCGAAAATTTAGTTATTTTCTTTTTATATTCAAAATTTTTATCTTTTTTTAAAATAAAAGAATAATTTTCTGAATTTTCAAAAAAATCAATATTATCAATTTTTAAGGCTTTAAAACGGTTAATTATTTCGTCAATACTCACAATTAAAAATTTTTCTTTGGCAATCAAATGAAATTTCTCAATGGTTGTGGTTTTTAATTTACTGGTATCTTTTCCAAAAAAATCATTTAAAAATTGTTTTTTTTGGATTTGATTTTTTGAAAAATAATAATACATTTTTCCCTCTTGGGTCATTTTGATAATGCTGTCTTTGCTGATAGTATGCAAATCACTTCCATAACCTGTGAGTACAAAAAAAGGCATATTTTCCTCCAAAATTTTAGGTTTTTGGGGAACATTTTTAGCAATAAGATTATGAGGCAAAATATCAAAGTTACTAAATGCCAAAAATGCACCTCCACCCAACAACAACAATAAAGAGAAAATAAGTAACGTTTTTTTCATAGAATATTAAAAGAAATTGAATTTGTAAATTAAACCTTGAACTTTAAACCTTGAACTGAACCTTTAAACTTTGTGCTATATCACGCATAAGCCACTCACGGGCTTCTTCTTCTGTTCTAAAAATCACAATCACATCTTCATAATTGGATTCGTGAATAGCCAAATCAACTGCAAGTTGTGCAAAAAATTCTTCTGGTTGAACAACTGCTGATTTTCGGACATATCTTCCCATTTGAAGGTAGGTTTTATTTGTCCAATTATGATGTTCAGGGTTTATCAAAAAAAAGAATTTTCTACAATCAGAAAGCCAATATTTAGCTTGAAACATAAAAACCAAATCTACTTGTTGTAAAACTTCTTCTCTGAATTGTGCTTCTGTCATTTCTTTGGTGGTTTCTTTCCAAACAAGGTGCATAATAAGTGTTTCTTTTTCCCAAAAAATAGTTTGGAAAAAATTATCAAAAACAACAGCAGGCGTATATTTTTTGGTAAGCCCCATAAAAATCAATAAAAAAAAACAAGTATTTAAAAAAATAGGTAATTTTTGTAAATTTTATGTAACATTAAAGTTGTTGAATTTTTTGTGAAATCCACGAAAAAACGCCAATAATTGCCATAAAAAATAAAGCAAAAAGCATCAAAATAGGATAACTCAACAAAAAAATAATCTTATAAATCAAATATCCTATTGATTTTTTTTCTTTTTGAATAGTATCTGAAATATTTTCCATCATAAAAATCAAAAAATATGGTGTAATTTTTTTAATACATTTTTTCTAAACTAATTAAAAATTCGCACAAAATTAGCCTTAAAATCTCAAAAAAAGCATAATAAATCTACTTTTTTTATAAAATTTCAAAAAAACAGATTAAATATTATTTTTTTTGATTTTTTTTGATAAAGTTTTTTTTTATAATTGCATTTTTCTTTCAATTTTGCACAATTTTTGGCATAACTTTACGTGTTTTTAGTATTATCATTTTCTTCTCATATTTTTTTAAAATTATTTTTTTTAATAATATTATTCTAAGTTTTTTGTTTCTGTAAAATTTCTGTTGCAGTTTTTTTTTGAAATTTTATTTTTTTTACAAGTTTAAAAAATCAGAGATTAATCTTGTGTCATTCTGAAAGAATCTGGCTGTTTTTCTGCTGAGAATAGCCAAACAGCCAGATTCTTTCAGAATGACACCCAAATTATCCTATAAATTAAAAAACAAATAAAAACCAATATTTTTGCAGCGAAACCTTTACAGAAACAGTTTTTTTAAACTTTTATAAATAAATAAGAAATGGATAAAATCGTTGTAGGATTAGACATAGGTACTACCAAAATATGTGCATTGGTGGGAAGAAAAGATGATTTTGGAAAAATAGAAATATTGGGTATGGGAAAAGCCAAATCAGAAGGTGTAATACGTGGCGTGGTAAGTAATATTTCCCAAACCGTAGCAGCTATCAATGAAGCTATCGCAGAAGCTGAAAAACAATCAAATACTAATATTCGTGCTGTTAATGTAGGCATCGCAGGACAACACATAGAAAGCCTTACACAACACGGTAGTATTATTCGTAATGCTGGTGAAGATGAGATAACAATGGAGGATTTAGACCGTCTTAACAATGATATGTATAAAACAATTGTTCCGCCTGGTACGCAAATACTGCATGTAATGCCACAAGATTATATTTTGGACGGTGAGCCTAATATCAAAGAACCTGTTGGAATGTCAGGCTCAAGATTGGAGGCAGATTTTAATATTATTACCGCACAAACATCTGCTATTCGCAACATAAAACGTTGTGTAATGGATCATTGCCAAATAGAAATTGATAACCTTATTCTTGAACCTATTGCCTCAAGTATGGCGGTTCTTACAGAAGAAGAACGTGAAGCTGGCGTGGTGCTTGTGGATATAGGTGGAGGCACTACTGACGTAGCAGTATTTTATGAAAATATCATCAGACACACCGCAGTAATTCCTTTTGCAGGAAATAGCATCACTTCTGACATCAAAGAAGGTTGTAAAATAATGGATTCTTCTGCTGAAAAACTAAAAACTACCTTTGGCTGTGCGATTGCTGACATTATCAAAACCAACGAATTTGTGGAAGTGCCTGTACTCAAAGGTAGAGAACCCAAACTTGTAGGCATCAAAGATGTAGCAATGATTATAGAGGCTCGTATGCAAGAAATCATTGAGCTTGTGCATAATGAAATCATTAAATCAGGCTATGTCAATAAACTTGTGGGCGGAATTGTGGTAACAGGTGGAGGCTCACAACTTAGAGGTGCTGATGCTTTGTTTCAAGCAATGACAGGTATGGAAACACGCATAGGACACCCTAACGAATATTTGGGAAGGTCAAAAATTCAAAATGATGTAGCACAAAATCCAATGTATGCTACTACGGTTGGTTTGGTACTTGCAGGATTTAGGGCAATAGACGAAAGACAAAATAAAATTACAAAATTTGCCAAAAAAAATCCTGAAATTAGCGAAAATAAAGATGATAATTCCAAAAAAACAACAACAACCAAAGGCGGTGGTTTTTTTTCAAATATAGGCGAAAGACTCAAAAAATTCTTGCTTGATGATGACGCAAATAACAAAGATTATTAAGTAAAATTTCTTTTAAAACCTTCAAAATTTTAAGAATTTTGGAGGTTTTTTTGTATTTAGAAACAGAAATTAAATAAAGTGAAATTCGGTAATTTTTCAAAAAAATGGTCTGCACCGTAGTTTACGAAGGTCTGACCATTTTTTTGAAAAATGTTAGTTGGCTGTTACATTTACCATTCAACATTTAACATTATTTCAGTCCTCCTTTTTTACTAAAATGAATTTTAAACGAAAAACCACTTTTTTTGTTGCCTAAATTATAGGTTTTGAGGTCATCATTGGTTTCAGTTCTAAAAAATAAATTACCAAACAACTTCCCCCAAAAGCCTTTTGGCTGTGTTTCGGTGATTTCTGATGGTTTATTTTTTGGTGTTCTTTTATTTTTTTTCTTCGTTTTCCTACGATTTTCATTTTCCAACATTTGCCTTTCTAAATCACCAAAAAGACTATTTCCAAAAAATTTCTTGTTGTATTCTTCATCTTCTTGTTGTTGTCTTTTTCTGTTTGTGCGTGTATTTTTTTGTGGATATTCCTCTTGTTGATTTTGTTGTGAAAAAAGATTTTCAAAATAATCTTGGTTATTTTTCCTTGTTAAAAATGCTTTTTCTTCGTATTTTGAGGTGTTTTTTGGTTTAAACCAATCGTGTGCTTGCACTACTTTTTTGAAAAAACGCACTTGAATTTGTGTTTTTTTTTTGAAAAATTGAACAAAAAAATTTCTTACCACATAAAAAATTGGTACAAAAGTCTGTTCAAGCACCGAAATAGCAGGCGAAATTACCGCTACACGCATATTTGGGTGTATTTTGGAAAATCTTGGCAAAAATTCATTTGAAAACCACACCCTTCCAGCATCAGGTTGGGTGGTCATATCTTTAAAATTAAAAATAATATCGCATACATCATTATTTTTTGCATCTTTTAATACACTTTCCCACGCATTTTTATAATGATTTCTTTGCACATCTCCCACAAGTTGCACCACATAAAAATCCATTCTTTCGTCCAAAAGTGCTATTACAGTCGCATTTTCAGTTTCATAAAGGCTTTTCATAAGTTAGGAATCAGGAAAAAGGTGTCAGGATTCAGGAATTTAGGAACAAATTAAAAATAAAATGGATACTTTTAAAAATAGGCATTTATGCCTGTGCAACTTATTTTTGAAAAAAAATTACTTTTTTCTTGGTTTGCGTGCATTGTAATCCAAATAATACCCAACCATTGGAAACAAAATGCTAATGCTTAATATTGTAATAACTACGTAAAAATTCATAAAATTTAAAGTTCAAAAGTTCAAGGTTCAAAAGTTCAAAAGTTCAAAAAAATCCTGCCAATCCTCAAATCCTGTAAATCCTGATTCAGACTTTGGCTGTTTCATTTAACATTCATCATTATTAAAGCTTTCCGTAATCCAACCACCACCAATTACATCATTTCCTTCATAAAAAACAGAGGCTTGACCTGGTGCAATGGCAAAAACAGGTTCGTGAAAATGCACAATAATCTCATCATTTTCTTGCCAAAGTTTTGCAGGTGTGCCATCATCATTGTAACGAACTTTTGTAACGGTTTCTAACGGATTAAAGACATTTTCGTATTTTGAAAGATTTAATTGTTTTACACGCATTGCATTTTTTGCCAAATGATGTTTGTGTCCTAAAACTACACGATTATTTTTGCGGTCAATTCCTGTTACAAACACAGGATAACCAAGTGCAATACCCAAACCTTTGCGTTGTCCAATCGTATAAAAAGGATAACCTTCGTGAGTACCAACCACAGTACCATCTTCTAAGACAAATTCACCACCTTTTACATCATTTTCTAAGGTAGGAACACGTTTTTTGAGAAAACCACGATAATCATTATCAGGCACAAAACATATTTCGTAAGATTCAGGTTTATTGACAAGTTCCATAAATCCTTTTTGAGTTGCCATTTCATAAATTTCAGTTTTATGCAATTTACCCAAAGGAAATATTGTTCTGCTTAAACTTTTTTGTGAAACGCCCCAAAGTGCATAAGATTGGTCTTTATTTTCGTCCAAACCTTTTGAAATAATGTGTCGTCCATTTTCTTCACGTACTTGTGCATAATGCCCTGTTGCAATAAAATCACAATGCAACTTATCAGCCCTTTGCAAAAGTGCGTCCCATTTGATATGCGTATTGCACAATACGCAAGGATTTGGCGTTCTTCCTGCGATATATTCACTTGTAAAATGGTCAATCACATAATCCCCAAATTCATTTCTAATATCCAAAATATAATGTGGAAAACCTAATTGTACTGCTACGTGTCTTGCATCATTGATAGAGTCCAAACTGCAACAACCTGTTTCTTTTTTAGTGCCTCCTGATGAAGCATAATCCCACGTTTTCATAGTCATACCCACTACTTCATATCCTTGTTCGTGGAGCAATACTGCAGCGAGAGAGCTATCAATTCCGCCACTCATTGCAACCAACACACGCCCTTTTTTGCTCATAAATAATCTATTTTTATATTTTTATGTTGTTTTTTATTTATTAAAATACAAAACAAGATAAAGAAGTACAAAGTTCAAAAATAATTTTTTGGAAATAAGAAAGGAATAATAAAAAAGTAGCAGAAGTGCTATGTTCTTGTAAAGAGCCAAATATTGTATTGTTTTAGCATTTTGGTATTTGTGTGTTTAAGCCCTTATGGAGTTGCCAAAAAATTCCAAAAGGTAATTTTTCCAGCAACACCCTAAGGGATAAAAGGCTCTTTGTTAAATTATTATTTGGTTTTTTTTCATAAAAAATGAAATTTATTTTTATAAAATAGCATTTCTGAGAAAGAAATAAGGAGAAATGTGCAAGTACAAATACAAAAAAAACCAAATAAAACAACAAGGCTGTTGGCTGTTTCATTTATCATTCATCATTTACAATTCATCATTAAAAAGGTTATTTTTTAAATCAATAAACTGCAAATTTTTTAGATTTTCAATGTATTTTTTATCAATTTTTTTAAGTTGATTGTTGTTTAGTTTTAAAATACGAACTTTTGACAAATTTTCTTCTGATATATTTTCCAAAAAAGAAATATTTTTTAGTTGATTTCTTTGTGCATCTAAAATCTCCAATTTAGGGAAATTATGCAATTCTATTTCTTCTAATTGCGGATTATCCACAATTTTAATTGCAGTTACATTTGGAAAATTCAACAAACTTATTTTTTTTAAATTTGGCTGTTTTGTGATAACAAAGTTACAAGAAGATAAATTATTGACAATATTTAATCTTTCAAGTTCAGCAGGAAATGACATATTTTTGCTTAAATCGCAATTAAATATGGACAAACGAGATACTTTTAACTGTTTTAAATCACTAAGCACGCAATTATTGATGTTTATTATTTTAAAAAAAGCATTAGAAAAATCAAATGTTGCTTTCAAATCTTTTAAATTCGCAAAATCAATTTTTGTATTCTGAAAATCTATACAATGCAAATTCTTCACATCAAACAAAAGACAACTTTCTAAGACTAAATCATTCAAACACAATTCTGATAAATCAGGCAATTTAAAAAAATTTACGTATTTTATTGGGTTTTTGCTAATATTTACTTTTTTTATTTTTTGTAAATCATTCAAAGGTAAAACATTTGTAATTTGATTTTCGCTACAATCTAAACCTTCCAAATTTGATAAATATGGCAAATAATAAACGTTTTCAATTTTGTTTTGGGCAATATCAAGCGTTTTGAGGTTTTTAAGTTTTTGCAAAGGTTTTATATCAACAATTTGATTATTTTTCAAAAAAATACCTTCTAATTTTTTTAAATTTTGTAATGCTTTAATATCTGTGATTTTATTGTTTTTAGCAGTAAAATATGACAAATTTTTTAGTGATTTGAGGGCAGAAATATCTGAAATTTGGTTATTATTGAGGTACAATTTTTCTAATTTTTTGCAACCTTCTAAGGGCGAAATATCCACAATTTGATTGTTGTTCAAAGTCAAAGTTTCTAACTTTTTGCAATTTTTTAATTCAGAAATATCTGTAATTTGGTTTTCGTCCAAAAACAAAGATTTTAGCTTTTTGCAATGTTGCAAAGGCGAAAAATCTGTAACAAAGTTATTATCCAAACCTACTTCTTCAAGATTTTTACAATTTACAAGTGTAGAAATATCTGTAAGTTGGTTATTCTGTAAATATAATGTGCGCAAAGCATTTAGATTTTCAAATACAATTTTTTTGATGCTCATATTTGAAAGTCCATTTGCGTATTCGTGATATCCCAATGCTGTTAATTTTTCAAAATTACGCAATTCCACATATTCAAGAGGATTTTCTGTTACCTCAAAATAATTCAAATGAGGAAAATCTGACAAACAAATTTCTTTGATTTGGTTGTGATAAAGCCATAATTCCACTAAATTTTTGAGGGAATTTATAGCAGAAATATCTACAATTTGATTGTTGTGTGAATATAAATGTTGAAGATTTGAAAGATTTTGAAGCGGTGAAATATCCACAATATTATTGTGAGAAATATCTAAAATCGTAAGATTTGAAAGATTTTGAAGTGGGGAAATATCTACAATTTGATTTTCATACAAATATAATTCTTCAAGATTTTTGAGGTTTTGAAGTGGAGAAATATCTATAATTTGATTGTTGGATAAATAACATTTTTTGAGATTTGTGAGATTTTTTAAGGGGGAAATATCTACAATTTGATTTTCATATAAATATAATTCTTCAAGATTTTTGAGATTTTGCAAAGGTGAAATATCTGTAATTTGGTTTTCAGACAAATACAATTCTTTGAGATTTGTAAGGTCTTGCAAAGGCGAAATATCTATAATTTGATGATATGACAAGTCCAATGTTACAAGATTTTTGAAATTTTTTAAACCTGAAATATCTGCAATTTCTCTATAACACAAATTGAGATATTCTAATTTTATACAATTTTCCAAAAATGAAACATTTTCAATTTGAAAACCTGATAAACAAAGTCTTTTTAAATTGACAAGGTTTTTGAATATTAAAATATCTTTTGGATTTTTCCCAAGTGATAATTCCAAATCGTCTAATTGCGTAAAATCACTAAAAATAGTATAATCAAAGTTCTTATTATCAATACTAAAATCCAATTTTTTAAGATTTTTAAAGATTTTCAAAAAATCCATTTTTTCTATTTTTCCAACAGACATTTCCAACTCCTCCAAATGTACCAACTCCTCCAAAAAATCAACATTTTTAATATTTCCATTTGAAAAACTTAATTTTTTGAGGTTTTTGAGGTTTTCTAAAAAATCTACTTTATTTGGTGCGTGATAGTCCAAATATAATTCTGTGAGATGTGTATATTCTGCCAAGAAGGCAAAATTTGTTTTATCTATTTCATCACTAGCAAAATTAATTCTAAAATCCAACACAGGATTTTTTGTTTCAAAATTTTCTTTGATAACTTCTGCAAATGTTTTTGTTGTGTCCATATTTTCTAAAATGTATTTCTTGCAAAATATTAAAAAAATTGAAAAATAACAAAATATTTTTGAAAAAAAACAGCCAAATTGCTATATCATAACAATTTGGCTGTTTCATTTACCATTTACCATTCAACATTTACCATTAATTATTATCATCTTGCGTACAAAAATACTCAATCGTTTTTAATGCACAGGTTTTGCAATAACCAAGTTTATTTTGCATTGTATTGAGCATACGATTGTAGAGTTTTTGGTTTTCTTCATTGGTGCGATTGCTCAAAGCACCTACCAAACTTCCTGCACCAGCCACATCAGACTTCAAACGCACATCAGTAACCGCTTTTACAAGTTCGTTATTATCCATAAAATCATAATCAGGCTCTTGAAGCATTTTTTGACCATAAATTTTAGAGATTGTGGTGCGATAACTTTGTTTTTGTTCCCTATTTTTCAAACCCAAACGTTCCTCTACGCTGTCAATAAATGTTTCATCAATTTTCAAAGGAACGATTTTTCCCGTTTGAGGGTCTTTATAAGTCCAAATTTTATTTGCCCCAAGATTTTTGGCATCAATTCCAATAATCATATTGACATAATTTAAGACATCTTTTTGGATAGCATCAGGCTCGTCCATATAGGCATTAAAAATCGCAGTCATTACATTTTTGCGGTGCAATGCTTTTGAAATTTTGAGGTCTTTGAGGTATTTTGTTTGGTCTTGGGTATCACGCACATAATCCAAAATCACGCTTTCAAATGCCTTAAACACATCACCAGCGTACATACATTGTCCTTCTTGCGTTTCGGAACGTTCCAAAAGAATTTGGACAGTACGCCCCAGATTGCGATGTCCTAAACCTTTTTGTCCAAAACGTTTTGTAATATCTGGTTCAGTATTAAGCTCATTGATAACTTCGGTAAGGGTTTTGATGCTTTTTTCGCCTGCCACTTCACCTGCAGCGAGTTTCATCATTTCCACAGGTGTAAGTTTGTCAGAATTTGGCATACGTGTAAGTGCAACTGACACCGAAAGAGCATAATTAAGATTTGGGTCAATGTGCAGTTTTTCACCTGCAAACGTTGTTTTTTCTTGATTTCCTACCGCAAAGCGTGTTAAATCTTCTTGCAAACGATAATTTGTATTGTGCGACATATAACACAAACGACATCTGTCAATGATAGGAGCTTGTTCTTTTTCCTCCAAAAAACGCCCAAATTCTGCGTTATTACTCGTTGCAATGATAAGCGTGTCCAAAGGCCATTTAAAACCTTCCATTTCTATTGTTCGGTTTTGAATAACACCCAAATACACCTGTATAAGGTCTTTTTTATTTTTAAAAACTTCATCAGCAAAATGTATTCCGCCACCTGCAACCCTCGCTAACGCACCTCTGCGTAGGTCAAAACGATACGGATTATTCGTATCTGCAATGTGTAAAAGCCTTGTAATAGCTTCTTCGCCCAATAAATCCACCGCAGAAGATGTGATTTTGTCCTTTGCAGCATATTTGCCTGTGAGTGTACCTCTTGATTCAGAGATTGGCATTGGAAAAACCTCTATAAATTCTTGCATTTTGGCAAAATCATTATCACAAAATGCCCTTATTTCTTCAAAAATAAATTCAGAACACGCTCCAAGTGGGCGATATGCTTTGTAATGTTTTTCTAATTGTTCATCTTTAAGCCCCAAATCATTCAAAAATTTTTGGCTTTGGCTTAAATTTTCACCAAAATTCATTGCCAAAACAAGAGGGTCTTCAAATGTTTGGCTTTCTATGTCGTGGATTTTGCCATAACCGCCAATTTTATCCAAATTTTTGAATTTGAAAGAAAAACGTCTATTTTCTTCTAATGCCACAAAATCTCTATAAAGTTTATTCAAAAAATCCACAAAATATGTTTTTCCATTGCCAGGTTCGCCAATGAGTACAAAAGCCATTTCTGCTGATGAACCGCCTTCTGCAGCGTCTTTCACGTAGGAAACAAACGAATTTATCTCGTCATACATACCTACAAGGTGTTTTTTGCCTTCTCTGAATACCAAAAAATCGTAGGTATTCATACCATTTACCGTAATTTTTTTGATTTTGGTATTATCGCCCAAAATCATTCTGCTGACACTTTGGAATACATTTTCAAAACGTTTTTCACCTTTGGCTACTGCTTGAATGTGGTGCGAAAGGGCTGGGGAGATTTTTGTTAACATAATAAAAAGTTCAAGGTTTAAGGTTCAAAGTTTAAGGTTTAATCTTATTGTTATTGTGTATTAATTTGGCTGGTTTTTCCTAAAACGATATTTTTTAAAAAAAAATATAAGTAATACTGGTTTTTTATTATTATTATTCATATTTTTATGTCAATGTTTTTTAAGAATAATTGAATTGCGACTAATTTAACTTTTGGAGGGTTTCAAACCCTCCAAAAGTTGTTTTTAGTAGATAATTAAATAAAAAAAGACTTTCTACATTTGAAAAAACATAGAAAGTCTTGTATTTTTGTGTGTATTTGGATTTAAAAAAAGAAATCCGTAAAATCCGTGTTCCAAACTTATCAACAAAATTATAAAAACGTGGAAATCAAATTACCTGAATTATCGCTTGTGTTTTTGATAGGTGTATCAGGAGCAGGAAAAAGCAGTTTTGCAAAAAGATTTTTTCAAAAAAATGAAATTATATCTTCTGACGATTGTAGAGGCTGGGTTTCCAACAACGAAAACGACCAAACCGCCACAAAAGATGCTTTTGAATTATTGAATTTTATGGTGGAAAAACGCCTCAAAAATGGTTTATTGACTGTTATTGATGCAACAAATGTGCAACCTGAATCACGAAAATCTTTGGTAAATATTGCCAAAAAATACCATACTTTTCCCTGTGCAATCGTGTTGGATTTGCCTGAAAATGTATGTCAAGAACGCAATACATTAAGAAATGACCGTAATTTTGGCACACACGTCATTCGCCAACAACGCCAACAATTACGCAAATCACTCAAATACCTCAAAAACGAAGGTTTTAGGCATATTCATACGCTCAAAACAGAGGAAGAAATTAACAATGTTACAGGAATTATTCGTGAAAAATTGTATTCTAATAAAAAAGACGAAACAGGGAAATTGGATATTATTGGTGATATTCACGGTTGTTTTGAGGAATTGGTAGAATTATTAGAAAAATTAGAATATCATATTGAAAAAATAGCAGATGACAATATAAATTTTGGTTACAAAATCACACGAAATCACGACAGAAAAATCGTTTTTTTGGGTGATTTGGTGGATAGAGGCGAACATTCGCCAAAAGTTTTGCGACTTGTAATGAGTATGATAAATGACCAAATTGCGTATTGTGTATGCGGAAATCACGACATAAAACTCCAAAAACATTTGGCTGGTAAAAATGTGCAGATTAAATACGGATTGGCTGAAACTTTGGAGCAATTAGCTGATGAAACGCCTGAATTTAAGGCAATTTTAGAAAAATTTTTGTATAGTTTGACAAGTCATTATGTATTTGATAATGGAAAATTGGTGGTTGCTCACGCAGGAATTAAGGAAGAAATGCAAGGGCGAGGTTCTGGCGTGATAAGAGATTTTTGTTTGTATGGCGAAACGACAGGCGAAATAGACGAATTTGGTTTGCCAATTCGCTATAATTGGGCAAAAGGTTATAAAGGAAAGGCGAAAGTTGTGTATGGACACACGCCTGTATCAAAAGCAGAATGGTTTAATAATACGATTGACATTGACACAGGTTGCGTATTTGGCGGACAACTTACCGCTTTACGTTATCCAGAAGAAACTTTGGTACAAATTCCTGCAAAAAAAGTATATTATCAATCTTCAAAGCCTTTGGATTTTGAAGAAAAACAAAATACTCAAAAAAATCTACAACAAACTCACGACGATTTATTGCACATTGAAGATGTTTTAGGCAAAAAAATCATTCAAACAAGCCTAAGAAATAATGTTACAATCCAAGCAGAAAATAGCATTGTTGCATTGGAGATTATGAGCAGATTTGCGGTAAATCCCAAATGGTTGATTTATTTGCCTCCCACGATGTCGCCTTGTCCTACAAGCGAATTGGTGGATTATTTGGAATACCCAACACAAGCCTTGAATTATTTTAAAAATAAAGGCATTAAAAAAGTAGTTTGCGAAGAAAAACACATGGGTTCTCGTGCTATTCTAGTTATCTGCAAAGATGAAAAAAGCGTTTTGGAGCGTTTTGGTATAGAAAACGAAGGAATTGGCGTGTGTTACACACGTACAGGCAGGAACTTTTTTAATGATAAAAATCTTGAAAAATCATTTTTAAATGAAATACAAATTGCGTTAAATAATACAAATTTTTGGGAAAAATTCAATACAAATTGGGTTTGTTTGGACGCTGAACTTATGCCTTGGTCTGCCAAAGCACAAGAGCTTATCAAAAGTCAATATGCGTCTGTGGGTGCATCAGCAAAAGCATCTTTGGGCGTGGCAATGGATTTATTACAAAAATCAACCGCTTTAGAAATTCCACAAGCAAAAGAATTATTGGAAAAAATCACTTTGAAAAAACAAAATATTGATAAATACACCAAAGCATACCAAAAATATTGCTGGGAAATCAATACAATTTACGATTATAAACTCGCTCCTTTTCACATTTTGGCAACCGAAAATGAAGTTCATACAGACAAAAACCACGAATGGCACATCACACAAATTGCAGAACTTTCTAAGGGAAATGATAAAATTATGATGCCTACTTCGCACAAAATCATTGACCTTGAAGATGAAAATAATGTAAAACAAGCCATAAATTGGTGGTTAGAACTTACCCAAAAAGGCGGTGAGGGAATGGTGGTAAAGCCTTTTGATTTTATTGCAAGAAACCACGAACATATCTTACAACCTGCTATAAAATGCAGAGGAAGGGAATATCTAAGAATTATTTATGGGGCTGAATACACCAATCCAAATAATTTGCAAAGCCTCAAAAATAGAGGTTTGTCTAAAAAACAATCTTTGGCATTGCGTGAATTTGCGTTGGGCGTGGAAGCATTGGAAAGATTTGTAAAAAAAATGCCTTTAAGACAAATTCACGAATGTATTTTTGGTATTTTGGCGTTGGAAAGTGAGGAAATTGACCCAAGATTGTAGAATTTTTGTTAAAAAAGCAATTTTTCGCCTAAAAATACTTCTGTATGCTTTGATGAGTTTCTAAATTCATCTAAAACTTAAATGTTGTATTGATACCCATCATCATACTTGACCCAAATATACTTGGAGGGGCTTGTAAAATAGGAGCATCAAACAAAGCACTCATATAACCAGAAATCATAAATCTATGGATTGAACCTCCTGTTGTCATAGAAAAAGAAGTAGTTTGTAAATCTATATTTTTCACATTTTGGATTTCATCAGCAAAATAATAATAATTAGGTATATAATTTCTGATAAAGGAACCCTTGAAAAAAAATTTATTATTTTTTGTACAAATTTCTGTGCCAATGGCATAAAAATAAGAATAATTACTTGGTGAAAAAGCTAAATATTCTTGAGCCCTTATACTCCTTTTGAGGTCAAGATATTTTCCACCTTCTTGTGAATAACCTAAAGACAATCCTAATATTCTCCATTCAGCATCTTCAAGTGGTACTTTTATGTCTATATCCAAATTACTGCTAAAATAATAAAAATTTTGGCGACCCTTTGGAATGAAAAATCTTGCAGTATCATTAGTAGCATAATTAAAATTCCCCAAAGCACCTTTCAAACCATACGCAATATTAAAATATTTCCAACTATTAGAATGATTAGCTTGCAAATAGAAAGATGATATGTCTGTAGTGCGTGTGATAGATTCTGTCGTAACTTGATTTGAGTTGTATGTTCTTCTTACACTATTTGTATTATGTGATATTGTATTTGCAGAGCCTGAAATATAAAACTTACTTTTATACTTGATACTATCGCCTTTAACAATAGTTTCTTTTGGAAGGTATGTGTGTGGTATTTGCGCAGGGCATAAAACCATTGTACTTTGTGAACAACCAATCAATAAACAACAGATATTTACACAAAGAATAAAAAATAAGATTTTGGATAGTTTCATAAAAAAGGTTTTTTTAGTTTAGAAAAAAATATTAAAAATTCCCCTTTGGGGATTAGGGGGCTTTACCTCAAAGAAAACTTCTTCCCTGCCAATGCTTTTACAAGTCCAGCAAGTTCAAGATTAAGGAGAATAGCACTTGTTTGTGAAACAGGCATTTGAGCTT
>JAAFIN010000045.1 GCA_013297825.1 Cytophagales bacterium | reverse complement strand
ATTGAACAGCCAAAGTCTGAATCAGGATTTACAGGATTAAAAGATTAACAGGATTGAACAGCCAAAGTCTGAAGCAGGATTTACAGGATTAAAAGATTAACAGGATTGAACAGCCAAAGTCTGAATCAGGATTTACAGGATTATAAGATTAACAGGATTGAACAGCCAAAGTCTGAAGCAGGATTTACAGGATTATAAGATTAACAGGATTGAACAGCCAAAGTCTGAATCAGGATTTACAGGATTATAAGATTAGCAGGATTGAACAGCCAAAGTCTGAAGCAGGATTTACAGGATTATAAGATTAACAGGATTAAACAGCCAAAGTCTGAATCAGGATTTACAGGATTAAAAGATTAACAGGATTGAACAGCCAAAGTCTGAAGCAGGATTTACAAGATTATAAGATTAACAGGATTGAACAGCCAGATTCTTTCAGAATAACACATTTTTTTGTTTTAACATTAAACTTGAACTTTTAAACCTTGAACTTTTGAACCTTAAACTTTTTAATCGTGTGAATCAAAAACCACTTCGCCCAATGCTCTGCCATCATCACGTTTTTGGCGTAAAATAACCGCTTCACGTTTTTCTTCTTGAAAATTAACAAAATTATACAGAAGTTTTCCATTAGAATTGGTTTCTATTTCTCCGTCCAAATCCTTGATGAGTTCTTGCATCATATAATTTACAGTATCAGCAGAAATATTTTTTTCACCACTTTCACGAGGATTTACAAGTTTTAAAAATTCATTATCTGTAATTTTGCCTTCTTCACTCATAAAAATTGCTTTCATAAGGCGTTTTCTCATATTTTCCAAATCACGTTTTTTGGACAAAGCACTTATTGGAAAATACCTTAAAATAGGCACTAAGAAAAATAACAACGAAAACACAAAAGGCACAGCCCCCAAACCTATCGCAATACCTGCACCCATATCTTGTTGCATACTCATTGATAAAAACGCAGTTGCAAAACACAGGTTAAATAAATTCATAAATATTATCCAGAAATTACGCCAAAAAGTGTTTCCTGTCAAATAATGTGGTGCTTCAAATTCGTCCCAATACCAAATAATCTTTTCTTTTCCGCCTGCACCTTTTGAACGAATAAAATCCCTAAAATCACCATAAAGCACTTTATTATCGCTTATTTCCGCATCACCTTGATATTTGGCAATACTTTCTGAAAAGAAATTTTCAGCATCTCCACTTCTCAAACCACTCAAACCAATAATTTCGTTTTTGGTAATAATGCCTTTATTTTCCCTAAGATATTGAGCCACTTCTCTGTGTTGGTCTTGGCGTGTCATACTCACACGTGGAGGCCCAAAAACAAAATCATATACAGATGCTACAAAATCCTTACTTTTTTTGTTGAGTGGTGAATTTTTCCTATCATATTCACGATAACGGTGTCCATCATTATCATAATTGTAATGTGTGGAAGTATTATTATTCCAAATAAAAATTCCCCTGAACAATTCCCCAAATACACTAAAAAAACCGCCATCACTATCTCCTCCGCTACTTCCTCCCCCACTATCACCATCACTATTTCCTGAAAGTGTTGCAATAATCATTGCAATCAATATTACCACAAAAATCACAAAATAAACCACCAATGTAACCGCAATCCATATTTTGAACACAAATACAAACACATTCCAAAGCATTTGTTTAATAGAAAACCACCATTCTTCCCAAGTTCTTTCGCCTCTTTTGTGGAGATTTTGCCCAAAATCATAAATAAGGTCGCCATTTTCGGTAATTTTCAGACTGCAATCATACAATGCCAACAATCTTGTAAGAATATCTTTTGCATCATTAACCGAAGTACCTGCAATAGAGGCAGTATCGCCAATTGTAAGCACTCTATCACGCCCTTGTATGCGTTCTTCCACCTTTTTAAGTCCTTCTAAAACAGCTACATTGCCCATATTTTTTAGTCTTATTTTTTTAAATGAATGATTAAAATAAATAATTGGTTTTTTAATTTTTAAAAAAAGTAAAAATATGAAATTTTTATTAAAAAAAGAAAGAAAAAATGTATTTTTTATATCTTTCCCATTAATGGTTTCCCCCAATGTATTGCTTACACCTTACACCTTTCCCATTTTCCTAATTCACAATTCCCATACTAATAACCCCTAAAATCATTACAATTTTACAAAATTGGCTTAAAAAATAAAAATCTTTTTTGCGGTCAGCAATTCGTAATCTATATGTAAAAAACAACATCAAAGGCACAATAATTAGTAAAACATACAAAACAAAAATGCTTTTGAAGGTAAAAAAAGTAGCTCCTAACACAATTAAAAACGTAGTTAAAAACACATAAACCACATTTTTACTCCTGCGAATACCCCACAAAATAGGCAAAGTTTTGCAACCAAATACATTATCCCCTTTTACATCTTCCATATCTTTGATAATTTCCCTAACAAGCGTGATAAAAAACGCAAAAATCGCAAAAACAACGATTTTTTCATTGTAGTTTTTATAAAAAATCATCACCAAAAGCACCGTCATTGCGGTTAATAAAGCAATCGCAACATTGCCCAAAAGCGGTTTTCTTTTCAAATAATTAGAATACCACCACAACAACACCGCACAACAAAGCGTAATAATTCCTACCTTAAAATCCAACAAAAAAGCAAACAATAATCCGAAAAAATTAAAAAAAACATTCAAAAAAATTGCCCATCTTCTATGCAATTCTTTGCCAATAATTACCGTATCAGGGCGATTTATCATATCAATTTTCACATCATAATAATCATTGATGATATAACCTGCTATTGCGACAAATATGGTGCTTATATTGATAATTAACATTTGAGTTTCAAAAATCTTTTTTTCAAATGATATATTAAAATTATTTTCCAACAAAAAAAAATGAATCATTTGTTGAGTAAATAAAATAATCATTAAATTGTTCCAACGAATAAGCCTTAAAAACGCAGAAAAAGGTATAAATTTCTTAAAAAAACGCATAAAAAATAAGTCCATAAAAAATAAACCCATAAAAATTTTACTGCAAATTTTTTTTGTGTAAAAATTTCTCAAAAGTAATCAAATTTACATAAAACTTATAAATGAAATCCGCTATATAAAACAAATGTGCCAAAAAATCACAAAAAAATCTTATCAATAAGAAAAAAAAAGTTTTTTTGTATAACTTTGCAAGCAATTTTAGTGTATTGTGTAAAATGAAATATATTGAAATAAAAAATACACTCAAAAAATACTAAATTTCATTTGAAAAATCGTAAAAAACAAAGAAATTCTCATTAAAATCATTTATGAAACTTTTATTTAATGTTAAAAAAAATCTCCTAAAAAATCTTTTTTCGTGGTTTTTATGCTTGTGTAGTGCTTTTTTTCTTGCATCTTGTTATGTGGACAATGTGAGTGATGACATAAATTACAATCAACTCAATGACCGCCAAATCCAAGATTATATTCGCAGAAATAACCTTACAGGCGTGCAAAGCACAGGTTCAGGAATGTATTACAAAGTTACTACAAGCAACCCAACAGGCAGAAAACCTGTAAATGGTGATTCCCTTTATATTTTTTATAAAGGCACTTTGGTTGATGGTACTGTGGTAGATACAACCTCTGAAAAACGCAATCGCCCATTAAAATTTGTACTTGGAACTACGGTTATTGTGCAAGGTTTGGAGGAGGCACTCAAACAAATGCGTGAAGGTGAATCTGGTATTGTGTTGGTGCCTTCTTATTTGGGACTTGGTAGAAATGGCACTTGGCGTATTCCGCCTTATTCTGTGTTGGTGTATGAAGTAAAAATCAACAAACTTATTACAGAGGAAGATGTTATCAATAAATACATTGCAGATAGCAGTTATGTTGTAACTACTAAAACAGATGATGGCATACGTTACATTCAAAAAAGTGCAGGTGCTACCAATGCAAAAGTAGGTGATGGTGCATTTGCGATAGTAAATTACAAAGGTAGATTGTTGAACAATATTGTGTTTGATAGCAAAGCAGATTCTACATTTGGATTTGTGGTAGGACGAGGACAAGTAATTCAAGGTTGGGACAAAGGCATCAAACTAATGGACGAAGGTGCTAAGGGAATTTGGATAATTCCTTCTGCGTTGGCGTATGGGGCTAATGGTTCAGGAAATCGTATTCCGCCATTTTCGCCTTTGATTTTTGAGGTTACACACGTCAAAAGCCAAAAACGTAGAATTGTGGAATACATTACTACAAATGGTTGGACTGATACCACTTCCACAAGTTCAGGGCTTTATTGGCGAATAGAACGCCAACCAACAGGCACAATATTGCCAAGCAATAATTCAAGAGTAACTGTTAATTTTGTACGAAGATTTTTAACATCTTCCACAGGAAATACATACATTTCAGAAGCCATCAACAAACAATTTACAATGAATCTTCCTGATACTGATTTACCAGCAGGTTTGAAAGAAGGGCTTTTTTTGATGAAAGTAGGCGAAAAAAGAAGGCTGATGCTTCCTGATTATATGGCTTTTGGAGCAACAGGACAAGGCATAATACCAGGAAAAACCCCCATTGTGTATGAAGTAGAACTTTTGGAGATTTTAAATTAAAAAGGAAAAAAGGTGTAAGAGGAAAGTAGTAAGGGGGAAGGTATAAGAAAAAGTACAGGAATACAAAAAGCACAAAATTCAATGAATTTTGTGCTTTTTTTTGTATTCATTTATTAGGGTTTTTAAAATGAAGTCTAAAAATTGATAAAAAACATCAAAATTTTATGAAAAAAAGAAAAAAATCCGTGAAAATCTGTGTTAATCCGTAAAATCCGTGTTCCAAAGTGATTTCATTTAAAGAACTCTATTGAAAAACTATTTTAGAAATAATTTGTTACTGTAAAAGTTTCGTTGCAAAAATATTGATTTTTACTTGTTTTTTTAATTTATATGATAATTTGGGGTGTCATTCTGAAAGAATCTGGCTGTTTGGCTGTTCCTATCAGAAAAACAGCCAGATTCTTTCAGAATGACACAAGATTTATCTCTGATTTTTTGAACTTGTAAAAAAAATAATATTTCAAAAAAAAACTGCAACGGAAATTTTACAGAAACAATAATTTTAAAATAACTTATTTTTCGCTTACCTCATTAAAGTTGTGATAAGATGTATAAAAAGAAAGAAAAACAGCGTAAATGGTTAGTATTTGTATCCACCCATAGGACAGTGATGCCATATTTGTAATTTTAGAGAGAATAAGAAATGTTGTAAAAATTGACATTACAACATATATAAGCCTCATACTCAATATTTTTTTTGAATATGGTGGAATTAAATACAAAAGAAAATGTAAAGTATTGCTTACCACAAATTGATAAAATCCAAGTATTAGCCACATACCTACTATTGGTTCATCTGCACCTAAAGGGCTTCGTATTCCATCATTTTTTATGGGTAAAAACATAAAATTAAACAAAATAATGATAAAATACACCATATAAACTTGCATCACACAATCCAATGCAAGGAAGATTTTTTTTATTGTTTTTAGCATAAAATTAAATGTTAGTATAAAATTTCGCTAAGTTAAAAATAAAAATTAAATCCACAACATAAAAAATAGTTGTCTAATAATTTTTATGAAAAACGAAAAAAATGATATTTTAACAAAAAATCCTTTTCTTTTTTATGAGAAAAGGATTTTTTTATTTTAGAAATGCGTAAATTTTAATGTGGATATAATTGACATTTCACAGACATAAATGCCTGTGCTTTACATAAAAGTATGTATAGAATATTGTATTTGGCTGTTTCATTTATCATTCAACATTTATCATTCAACATTGCATTTGGCTGTTTCATTTATCATTTAACATTATTATTGATACAACGCTCCTGCAACTGTGCCTGTAAGCATACACGCCAAACTCGCAGCAAGGAGCGCATATAAACCATATTTTGAAAGAACAGGTTGTTGATTTTTTGCCATTTCACCAATTCCTCCAATTTGAATAGCAATAGAACTAAAATTAGAGAAACCACACAAAGCATACGTTGCAATAACAAGTGTTTTGGGGTCAAGAGTATTTTTAATATTTCCAAGATTTTGATATGCAATAAATTCATTGATAGCAGTTTTTTGTCCCAAAAGGCTTCCCATTTGCATACTATCTTTGTAATCCACACCCATAATAAGTGCCAAAGGTTGCCCAATTTGTCCAAAAATATATTCCAAAGAAAATTCTTTAAAAACACCACCAGAAAGATACTCTGCTACCATATTCAAACCCAAAAATCCACCAACTGTTTTACACATTGCATTAAGCATCGCAATCAACGCAATAAACGCAATCAGCATTGCACCAATATTCAACGCCAAAAACAAACCTTCTCTTGCACCATTAGAAAGTGCATCAAGCAGATTAGCACCTAATTGTTCTTTGTTCATTTCAAGGTCTTTTTTTACTAATTCGTGTTGCGTTTGTGGCACAATTATTTTAGAAAAAACCACCGCAGCAGGTGCATTCATTACTGAGGCACTCAATAAATCTGCTGCAAATCTTGCTTGTAAAACTGGGTCATTTCCCCCCAAAAAACCTACATAAGCAGCAAGTACGCCCCCTGCGATAGTTGCCATTCCGCCTGTCATAAGACACATAATTTCGGAATGTGTCATTGTAGCAATATAAGGTTTTACCAAAAGCGGTGCTTCGGTTTGTCCCATAAAAATATTACCCGCAGCAGAAAGACTTTCAGGCCCTGAAAGTCCCATTGTTTTGCTCATTACCCACGCAATTCCAAATACAATTTTTTGTAAAATGCCCAAATAATAAAGTCCTGCGGATAATGTTGCAAAAAATATGACCGTTGTAAGCACCTGAAATGCGACAATAAAACCCATATTATGCCCTGCGGTTTTGTCTGCAAAACTATTTTTAGATAATCCCCCAAATACAAATTCAGCACCTTTTGAAGAAAATCCTAATAAATTAACAAACCCCTCTCCTACTGCTTGAAATGCAACATTAACTTGTGGAACTTTCATCACTAAAATTCCAAAAAACACCTGTAATATAAGCCCAACGCCTACAAGTCGCCAATCAATGGCTTTTTTATTGGTGGAAAATAAATAAGCAATGCCCACCAATGCCCCCATTCCCAACAGCCCACGTAGTAAATCTAAAATCATTCGTTAAAGTTTAAAAGGTTTAAAGTTTAAGGTTTAAGGTTTAAAGTTCAATAAAAATTTTGTTAATTTTTAAATGTTAAAAATCCTTATAAAAACCTGTGTTATTTTTGCAATAAAATCATTGTTTTGACTTTTTTATTTTTGTACAAAAAAATCCAAAAATCTTTCAAAGATAATTAAAAACATAATTAAATGTAAAGTAGTTTTGTAAAAAAAATTAAAAACTAAAAAGAATTAAAAACATGAATTATCCAAAATCTCAATTCAAATACTTTTTTTCCGTCTTGTTATTTGTTTTTTTGTCAAATTGTCAGCTTCCTGATGAACGTGCCATTGATACACGTGAAGTTGCTCAACAAGTAAAAGACCAAAAACCTAAAAGAGTTACAGAAACAGATTTGCAAAAATGGCTTCAAAATAAATCAAATGTTTGGTTTGCAAAAATACAACGAAGATTATTAAAACAAATTCCTGCGAATATTTCTGATTCATTATTAAAAAAAGTTTCTCTAAATCCTGAATTAGACTCTTTGCAGAATATTTATAAATTTGAAATGTTCTTTTTATTAAAAACTGACCTTGAAAATCCTCAAATGCAAGTAACTTTGGACAAAAAACCTTTTTATCAAGATGCCAAAAAGGTACTAAAAAATTATCCAAAAAATACCGAAGAAGTCCCAAATCAAGTGAAAATTGAAAATGCTTTAGAAACTGAAAATTTTTATAAAGAAGAAAATAAAAACCAAGAAAATAAAAAAACATATATTATTCATTTTCCTCTGCGTGTGCAGGAAGAAATGCGTGGTATTTGGGTAATTATTTATGAAAGACAACAAGCTATTAGGTTTTTTGATTATAAAGAGCTGTAATATAATGGTGAATGGTAAATTAAGAATTAAGAATTAGGAATTAAGAATTAGGAATTAAGAATGGATTTAAATTAAACCTTAAACTTTGAACCTTAAACCTTAAACTTTGAACCTTTTTTATGTTAATTTTTTATAATTTTTTTGCATTTTATTGTATTTTAGTGCAAAACGCTGTTATTTTGTGCGGTTAGCTTTTTCACTTTTTTATTTTTTTTAATCATAATAATCCTTATTTCTAACTTATAGGACTTTATTTTCTGACGTTTAATTTTTATGAAAACATCTTTCTCTTATGTACTATTTCTAAGCATTTTTTTATTTTTAAATAATTCTTTTTCCACAAAAGCACAAGAAAAAAATGCCTACACACTTTCGCAAATAGTAGAATTGGCACGCACACAATCACCAATTTTTTTGCAAGCAAAAAATACAAAACTTAACCGTTTTTGGCAATATCGTGTGTATATGTCCAATTATAAGCCACAACTTGCACTTTCAGGTACATTGCCAAATTATAACCGCTCTATTCAACCAATTACTCAAAATGACGGAACAGTAAGATATATTGACCAAAGTCTTACACAAAATAACCTTCAATTAAGTTTGGTACAAAATATTGGGCTTACAGGTGGTACGATTTCAGTTAATTCAGGGCTTGGGCGTATTGATGTTTTTAGTAATAATGGCGGAACATCATTTCTTTCAACACCTTTGTTTTTAACTATAAATCAACCTTTATTTCAGTATAACCGTTTGAAATGGGACAAAAAAATAGAGCCTTTGCGTTATGAAGAATCTCAACGAAAATATAATGAAGATTTGGAAGCGTTGTCTGTACGTGCAACTCAATTATATTTTGATGTGCTTTTATCACAGATTACGATTGATTTGGCAAATAAAAATTTGGCAAATAATGATACTATTTTTCAGATTTCACAAGGACGTTTTTCTATGGGAAAAATTGCTGAAAATGAATTATTACAAGTGGAACTTAGTGTAATGAATGCACGCCAACAACTCACACAAGCACAATTAGAATTACAGAATAATCTTTTGTCTATGAAGATATTTTTGGGCAATCAAGAAGGTTTTGGTAATTTTTCTTTGAGCGAACCAGTAGAAATGCCTGTTTTTGAGATAAATGAACAAACTGCCTTAGAACAAGCAAAACAAAACCGTGAGCGTTATATTGCATTTCAACGCAGAAAAATAGAAGCAGAAAGTGAAGTAGCACGTGCAAGAGGAAATACAGGTTTGCAGGCGAATATTTCTGCCTCTTTTGGTCTTACACAAACCGCAGTGTCATTTACAGATTCTTATCGCAACCCAAAAGACCAACAAATTGCCAATGTTACTTTTCAAGTTCCGCTTGTAACGTGGGGCAGACGACAAGCACAGGTAAAAACTGCTATTGCGAATGAAGAAGTACAAAAATCAATCATCACGCAAGAAGAATTAACGTTTGAACAAGAGGTTTTGCAAAAAGTTCGTCAATTCAAAATCCTAAGAGAACAGCTAAAAGTTGCTCGCAAATCAGACGAAATAGGACAAAAAAGTTATAATATTGCACAACAACGTTATTTGATTTCAAAAATTTCTATCAATGAACTTATCAATATTCTACAAGCAAAAGACAATGCAAAACGTGCTTATCTCTTTGCATTGCGTAATTTTTGGGTAGCTTTTTATGAATTACGCCAACTTACTTTGTATGATTTTGAGAAAGGAATGACGATAAGATATGAATGATAAATGGTAAATGTTGAATGGTAAATGGAACAGCCAATAACTCAAAAGGAGTAAATTCAATAAAATATCAAAATATAAATTTTTATTCATAAATATTTTTAAAGTATTTATGCAGAAATTGGATAATAAACCTTTAATTTTGCTTTTTTAATACCTTATCAATTAAAATTCCCCCTTTGGGGGTTAGGGGGCTTTTATGGACAATTTACCTAAAATCATCACAAACTTCACAGATGGAAAACATTTGTTCAAAGGTCGTATTCCTTTGACATCTATTGTGAGTATTCTTTGGCAAAAAGTTACTGCACCCAATCTGCACCAACAAGCAAGTGCGATTGCGTTTGCATTTACCTTGTCATTTTTTCCTGCATTGTTGTTTTTATTTTCGTTGATACCTTTTGTGTCTGGTTATGTGGGTGTGCCTAATCTTTCAGAACAAGTATTAGATATTTTGAAAGAGGGTATTCCCAAAGGAATATTTGATTTTATTGCACCTACGATTGTTGATGTGTTGGACAATCCACGTGGAGATTTGCTTTCACTTACATTTATATTTGCTTTGTATGCATCTACGGGAGGTGTGGTTGATTTGATGAATACCTGTGACCAAATATTACACAGCGAAAAAAAACGTTCATTTATTCATCAGCGTTTTGTAGCATTTGGTGTAGCAGGAATATTTGCATTATTATTGATATTTGGGGTTTTGTTGATGTTGGGCGGACAACTTGCATTACATATTTTGGTAACATATCACTTAGTAAGTGATTCGTGGATATTTGTTTTGATTATTATTTTGCGTTTTGGGGTAAGTTTTTTGGTATTTTATATAGGCATTTCTTATGTATATTATTTGGCACCTGTTGAAAAACAATGGAAATTTTTTTCGTTGGGTTCTATACTCGCATCTGTTGGGGCATTGTTGAGTACGCAAGGATTTTCGTATTATTTGAGCCATTTTGCAACCTATAATAAATTATATGGTTCTATTGGGACAATTATTGCCATTATGGTTTGGTTTTATATCTTGGCGTGGGTGCTTTTATTGGGTTTTATGATAAATGCAGGTATCAACGAAGCAAAAATGAAAATGAATGATGAATTATGAATGATGAATGATGAATTATGAATTATGAATGAAACAGCCAACAGCCTTTTGTCATTGCATAGAAATCTGACTATTACCTGATACCTTTTTCCTGATTCTTCATTCCTGATAACTTTCCCTTTACTACTTTCCCCTTACACCTTGAAAAACAACAATTTTTGATTTTTTTTTTTCAAAATAAAAAAATATCTAAAAAAACACCTAATTTTGGGGCTTAAAAAATTTAAGCTAAAAACACCTTAAAAAATAAATTTATTTAATAAAATTTTTAAAACATTAAAAATAATAAATAAAAAAAAATAAAAAAAATGTTCCAAAAAATAACCCAAACGCTTAATCAACTACGCGACAAAATATTTAGTAATATTCACAGCAACAATCTTATTTATAATACTTGCTGGGAAGACCCTCGTTGCGACCGCCAAATGCTCAATATTCAACCTGATAGCCAAATGGTTATGATAACAAGTGCGGGTTGTAATGCGTTGGATTATTTGCTTGACAATCCCAAAGCCATTCATACAATAGATATGAATGCACGTCAAAATGCCTTATTAGCCCTCAAAATTGCACTTTTTCAAAATGCAAATTTTCACGAGCTTTGGCAAATGTTTGGCGAAGGACATTATGACAATGCAGTAGGCTTGTACGCTGAAAAATTAAGAGCTACAATGCCTGATTATGCACAAGCATTTTGGGACAAAAACATTATTTATTTCCGCAAAAAATCATTTTATTTCTTTGGTACTTCTGGTACTTTTGCGTGGTGGTTTAATCAATACATCAACCTCCAACCAAAATTACGCAAAAATATTGATGCACTTATTAGTGCGGATTCTGTGGAACAACAAAGAGAAATCTACAAAGAAGTTGAGCCTAAAATCGTAACGCCTTTTATCAAGTGGTTTATCAATCGTCATATCACAATGAGTGTTTTGGGCGTGCCAAGAGCGCAACGTCAGCTTATTATTGACGAATATCCAGAGGAAAAAGTAGCAGGTTTTGTGCGTGATTGTTTGCGTCAAGTTTTTTGTGAATTACCTACCAAAGACAATTATTTTTGGAGAGTTTATCTCAATGGCGCTTATACTTTGGATTGTTGTCCAAATTATCTTTTGCAAGAAAATTTTGATACTTTAAAACAAAATACCCCAAATATTCACCAACATACGCAAACTGTTGCAGAATTTTTGCGTGAAAATCCTAACAAATATTCACAATATATTTTGCTTGACCATCAGGATTGGCTCGCTGCGCATGATGTTCCTGCACTCATTGAAGAATGGAATTTAATTTTAAAAAATAGCAAAAAAGGTACAAAAATCTTAATGCGTTCTGCAGCACCTATTATCAATTTTTTACCTGATTTTGTGGAAGATGCAGTTGATTTTGATATGGTTACTGCCTCCCAACTCCACAAACTTGACCGAGTTGGCACGTATGCAAGTGTGTATATTGGAACGGTGAAATAATTAGGAATTGAGAATTAGGAATTAGGAATTAGGAATTAGGAATTAGGAATTAGGAATTTATACAAAATAATTTTTAATTATCCAAATTTTATTCTAACTATTTTAAAAATAATTCATAAATTTTAATTTATTTATTAATTATATTTCATTCCTAATTCTTAATTCTCCATTCTTAATTGTATTTGGCTGTTTCATTCCTAATTCTTAACTCCTAATTCCTAATTAAATTTATGGGACTTGTATATACCAATTTAACGCTCCTAAATGCTGCAGATACATATTTGAATCGCAGAGGAGAAATATTAAAAACAGACGTACGCCAAACAGAAGTAACAATGCTTGTGGATAGCGGTGCTTATATGATGGCGGTAAATGAAGAAACTGCAAGAAAATTAGGATTAGAAATTGTTAGAATACAAAACTTTGAGCTTGGCAATGGTGAAACTGAAGAATTTAATATTGTAGGACCTATTGAAGTTCATTTTGAAAATAGAACTGCGTTATGTAACGCAATTTTACTAAAAGGAAATACTGAAATGCTTTTAGGGGCAATTCCTATGGAAGAAATGGACGTAATAATTCACCCTTTAAAAAACAAACTTATGGTAAATCCTGAACACCCTGATATGGCACAACTGAAAATGAAATAAAAAAAAGTTCAAAAGTTTAAAAATGGTTCAAAAAGGTTAAAAAATATGATTTTTGAACTATAAAATTTTTGAACTTTTTGAACCTTTGAACTTTTTTGAACCTTTAAACTTTTTTAAACCTTTGAAAAACAATCTATCTACCAACAAAGAAACACAAAAAGAAGATATGCGTAATTTTTACGCATTTCAAGCAAAAATATACGACTTTACAAGATGGACATTTTTGTATGGCAGAAATAGCATACTCAAAAAATTGCCATTAGACCGTTTCAAACCCCTTGAAATCCTTGAAGTAGGTTGTGGAACAGGCGTAAATATGCTACAAATTGCTAAAATGTACCCAAATGCTAAAATTACAGGTTTGGACATCTCTAACGATATGCTCAAAGTAGCTGAAAAAAATTTGGAAAAATACAAAGATAGAATCACGCTTTTGGAAAAACCTTACGAAAAAGGCAACGAATACACAGGCAAATTTGATTTGATTTTGTATTCATACGCCTTGACAATGATTAATCCGCATTGGGAGGAACTTGTAGCACAAACGCCTAATGACCTCAAACCTGACGGAATGATTGCGGTAGTGGATTTTCACGAGGCAAATTATGATTTTTATCGTAATTTTATGCGTAATAGCCACGTGAGGCTTGACGGTCATATTCTCCCTGTGCTTAACGAAAATTTTGCACCTATCATCAGCGAAGTACGCACAGGACTTGCTGGTGTGTGGAATTATATGATGTTTATTGGGTTAAAAAAATAATTTTTTTTTCGCTTTATAAAACTTAAAAAAACATCATTCTTCTAAAAAGATTGATGTTTTTTTTTATTTTTTATATTAAATACAATTAAAAAATCAACAACAAAATGAACTTTGAAACTTTACAAGATTGGTGTAAATGGTTAGAAAAAAATTTTTCTAATGAACAAATGATACCTACTTTGCCTGTCATTATTAGGCTTGATGGCAATAATTTTAGTGATTACACAAAAAAATTACAAAAACCTTTTGATGAAGGACTTGTAAATTTGATGATTGAAACAACTGCTTTTTTGGTAAAAGAGACCAACGCAGTCATTGGTTACACCCAATCAGATGAAATTACACTAATTTTATACAATGATGACAGAAAAATAGATTTTTATCAAGATGGCAAAAAACAAAAAATTTTGTCCAAATTGACAGGAAAATGTGTGAGTTTTTTTAATGAACAACGCCCAAATTATATTCCTACACAACAAAAAATCGCTAATTTTGATTGTAGAATTTATCAAGTGCCATCTCTGGGAGATGCGTGTTCTCAACTGCTTTGGCGTGAAAATGATGCAACACGCAACAGTATTTTTATGCTTGCCCAAACATTATATACACACCAAGAGCTTTTTAAACTTCACGCAAACCAAGTACAAGACAAAATGTTTTTAGAAAAAGGCATAAATTGGAATGATTTGCCTGAAAAATACAAAAAAGGCACTTACATCAAAAAAATCAAAACCCAAACACCTTTTTCAAAAGAAGAATTGGCAAAACTTCCACCACAACACAATGCACACAAAAATCCTGATTTGGTCATAGAACGCAACGAAATCAAAATAATGGAATACCCTATTTTTAACAAAATTAAAAATAAAGTAGAAGTTGTTTTTGAAGATGCAAAACCCATTTTGGGAGAATTGCAATAATAATGCGTTTTATAACTGAATTTTCTTACATTTGCGTATGAAAAAAACAATCTTGCTTATTGATAATTACGATTCTTTTACTTATAATTTAGTACAAATTTTTGAGGAATTAGGCACAAAGGTAACAGTAAAACCCAATACACAGATTACGCACAAAGACCTTCACACACATTCACATCTTGTCATAAGTCCAGGCGCAGGCGTGCCAAATGAAGCAGGTGATATACTACAAATTATCAAAGAATGTGCAAACACACATCATATTTTGGGTGTGTGTTTGGGACATCAAGCCATTGCAGAAGCATTTGGAGGCAAATTATACAATCTTGCAAATGTGCAACACGGACAAAAAGCAGATATTTTTTTTACCAAAAATGACTTTTTAAATAAAAATATTCCCCAAAACACTTATGTAGGATTGTATCATTCGTGGGCAGTTCTTGAAAGTTCTTTAAAAAATACGCCTTTGGAGGCTTTTGCTTATACCTCTGAACTCAAAAATCAACAAGGTGAGCATATTATTCAAGCCATTTTGCACAAAGATTGTTCTATAAGAGGCATACAATTTCACCCTGAATCTTTTATTACTGAATTTGGGTATAAATTATTAGAAAATTGGTTGAATTTAAGTTTAAAATAAACTTTTTTCCTAAAAAAAATGTATTTATATTTGCAACAAAGTTGCAAGTTTAGAATTTTTAGTTATTTATCAAATTTTTTTAATTTTTTTTGCTCAATGAAAAAAATACTACAAGCAGATATAATAGGAATGGGAAGTTCGTTATTGTGTTTAATACATTGTTTGGCAATGCCTTTTATATTCGCAGGATTAGCACTTATGCCCAATATGGAATGGTGGGAAGGCTTGGATTATGTATTTTTGGCAATCAACTTTTGTGCAGTATATTTTACCACTACACATACATCTGTTCCGCTTGTAAAATATACGTTGTGGTTTGGTTGGGCTTTGTTAGCAACTGCCATTATGGGCGAAAGCAAAATAGAATGGCTTGAATATGTAGGTTATTTTGCATCTTTTGTGTTGATTGTGGGACATTATATCAATTATAAATCGGAAATCAATAAAGTGTAAGTAATCAGGTGTAAGGTGTTAGTACAAAGTAACCAAAAATATAAGCGTTTAAAAATATCATAAAAAAGGTCAAATGTTATGCACATTTGACCTTTTTTTTATGTTTAATCACACAATATGTTTAATTATACAAGAAATTAAATTTTTACTTTAAAATTTTTATTTTCTGTTGTTGTTAAAATGATTTCTTTTTGTGCATTTATGCGGTTAATATTTTCCAATTTTACTAAAATTTCTTGTCCTTTTGCAAAATTATGAGGAAGATTTGCCAAAAAATTAGCGGTTTTATTTTTATTTTCTAATTTAATGGTTTGGATATTTCCTTGTTCATCTTTGCCTGTTACATTCACATATTCCACAAAAAAATTGCTGTCATCAGGCAAAATATTTTTGAAAGTATAGTTTTTATCTTTTAATAAAGTATTGATTTCCAATGAACTATTTATATTTTTCACCTCAAAACTTGGTGTTGGAACATCAATCAAATTAAATGTTTTGGTTGCTGAAAACACATCTTTGTTGTGCATTACCAATACTTTTACAGGTTTTGAAAAAATAATAGTTGTTTGTCCTCCATTTTGTGGAATAATGGTTAATTCGTGGACAAAACCTTTTTGATTTTTTGATTTTTGAATTTGTGTAACCACTATTTTAGCATTTTCACAGGTATAATCCAATTTTTTACTTTCTGACAACACTTGAACAAAGTTATTGCATTGTTTGTAAAGTGGAAAAATGCTTTCATTTATTTTTTTTGCAAATAAATTTGCACAAATAAAACAAAAAACTACGAGAAAAAAAGGGAATTTTTGCATAAAAATATTGGTGAAAAAGTTTTTTGTTTAGTTAAAATTATTGCTTTTTCACACTTAAATCTATATAGTATTTTTCACATTTCCAAATATTTTTTGGTTTTTTTATAAATTTTTCTAAAAAATAAAAAAATGAATCTAAAAAATTTTGTTTTTAGAAAATCAAGCAATTATTAGCCAATCTTTTGCAGTTTCAAAATCATCAAAATATTTCATAGTAAAAATTTGCCCTGTTTTTTCCTCCATTGTTTGTTCAAAAGAAAATTGAGCAAAAATATCTTTGCTCATTACACAAGCACCTTTTACAAAACCAGCTTGAATATATTTTGGAAAAATAACTTCATTTGTCCATTCTTGTAAAGCAGGAGAAATGGTATAATCAAAATCCACAATATCCAAAAGTCCTTTTTTGGCTTTTGAAGCAACTATTTTTTCAGCATTTGTAAGCATAATGCTTTTGTAAAGTTTTTCGGTCAAATCACAGGACGCTGAAAGCCATTTGGTTATTACTATATTATGTTCAGGCAAATGTGTAAGAATTACGTAAGTATCTTGGTGTAAAATCATAAAAAAATTAAAAGACGTATTGAATAGTTATGTATTTTGCAAAAATAAAACTTCTATAAAAATAAAAAAAATATGTTTAAAAATATGTTTATTATTATACGCAAAAAATAAAAAAAAGAGCATCTATTTTAAAAAATAGATGCTCTTTTTTTTATAAAATATGTAGATACAAAATCTTATTTTAATTTTTCTACAATAGCTTTAAAAGCGTGTGGTTGGTTCATTGCCAAATCAGCCAATACTTTGCGGTTCAATACAATACCTGAAGCATGAAGTTTTGGAATAAATTTGGAATAAGTAAGTCCATATTGACGCACACCTGCGTTAATACGTTGAATCCAAAGTCTGCGGAAGAAACGTTTTTTTTGTTTTCTATCGCGGTATGCGTAACCAAGACCTTTTTCAACGGTATTTTTGGCTACTGTCCATACATTTTTTCTTGCGCCAAAATTACCTTTGGCTAATTTTAATACGCGTTTACGACGTGCGCGTGAAGCGACCGAATTGACGGAACGTGGCATATTTTAAAAATAAAATATAGTGAATTAACACTGTGAATAAATAATGTGTAACAACAAAGGCGATTTTCGCAATCCGACATGGAAAATACTTTTGCCTTTTGTTGAGTTTTTTTAAGAATTACAGATTTTTTTTAAGAAAAAATCAAAAAACTTTCTTTTTTTTGAAAAAGATAAAAACATAATTGAACATTAAAAAAATGCGTCAATTACAAGTAAAAAAAATTTTTACTAAAAAATTTAACAAAAAACTACAAACAGATGATTATAGACACAACATTAATTTTACGTTGTTGGTATCTGCTTTGCTTACCAAGCCATCTTTTGTAAGTCTTTTTTTCTGTTCGGTTTCTTTTTTAGTAAGGATATGGCGTTTAAATGCGTGTTTGCGTTTAATTTTGCCTGTACCTGTGATTTTAAATCTTTTACTTGCCCCAGATTTAGGTTTGTGTTTTACTTTTTTTACCTTAGCTTTTGCCATTGTAATAAAATTTTTATTTTAGTTTATAAATAAGGTTGCAAATATAGTATTTTTTTTTAACTTTTTTAGTTCTTTTAAAATTTTTTGGGAAAAGAATTCGTTTTTGTGAAAAAAACAAAAAAAACTTATAAAATTTAAAAATTTTATAAGTTTTTGAGGATAAAAAACCAATTTTAGAAAATTATTTTTCTGAATTAGTATCTTTCATATTTTGCACGTAAGTAGCGTGTATGATTTCATTACGACGATTTACAGATTTTTTTTCAAAATAACTACGTCTGCGAACTTCTTTAAGCACACCTGTACGCTCAAATTTCTTTTTGAAACGTTTGATAGCTTTATCAAGAGGCTCATTATCTTTTATTTGCACAAAAAGCATATTTTTCTTGTTTTTAAGTTTAATTGTGTTTTTTTATTTTATGAAACGCAAAATTGTGTTTTTTTTTTTATTTATCCAAAAAAAGATAAAATTTTTTAGAAAATTCCTTTAATTTTGCATTGTTTTTTATGTGTGCTTTCTTATTTTATGTCATCTACAAAACATTTTTTTATAAAAAATGAACAATCAAAATCTTACACTTAATCGCATACTTAATATTTCTTTGGTAATATTGATTATGCTTATTGCCTTGAATTATGTTGTTAATTTTAATCCAAAAAATTATATTGATGAGATTCTGACGATATTTTATATTTTGTGTATGGTATTTTTACGTATGTTTTTGCATTATACAGTGCTAAAACCTATTGAGCAACTGCATCATTTGACAGAATGTATTTTAAAAAATAAAGAATTTACGCAAGAGATGTTTCCAAGCCAAAATACTGAAATTGGAAGGATTTTTCATAAAGTTTTGGGGGTAGCTGATGATATGAAACAAGTTCAAAAAGTGGTTTATGCCTTAGAAAAAGCAGATTATAATGAGGTAATTCCTGCAGAACAACAAACCAGAAATATACTTATAAAATCGCTTGCTGTTACCCAAAATCGCTTATATGACAACATTGAACAAGAAAAATTGCAAAAATGGGTTACTGCTGGGCTTACCAAATTTATAGAACTTCTCCGCAATGATTATGACAGCGTAAAAAGCCTTGCAGACCATCTTTTGAAGCAATTAGTGGAATATATAGAGGCAAATCAAGGCGGTTTTTTTGTGTTGAATGAAGATTATCAAAATCAAATTTATAACACAAATATTGACCAAAGCAACCAATATCTTGAGTTGGTTTCTTCGTATGCTTTTAGCAGAAAGAAGTTTTTGACCAAAAAAGTTGCCTTAGATGAAGGATTGATTGGGCGAGTTTTTCAAGAAAAACATCTTTTGTATTTAGATGAAATTCCAGAAGATTATTTGCGTTTTAATTCAGGTTTGGGGGACGCACCGCCCAAATATTTATTGATTTTACCTTTGAAATTACAACAAAAAATAGAAGGCGTGATTGAAATTGCATCTTTTTCGCCTATTCCTTTGTATAAAATTGAATTTGCTGAACGAGTTTGCGAAATTATCGTAAATACTATTATTTCTAATAAAAATAACCAACGCATCAAAATTACGCTTGAAGTTGCTCGCCAAAAAGAACAACAACTCAAAAACCAAGAAAAAGAACTTATGCAACAAATTCAAAGTTTCCTTGAACAAAATGATAAACTCAAACAAGAAGTTTTTGAACTTAAAAATACACTTGAAAAGTATAAAATGAATAGTTTTGTTTAATAATGGTAAATGGTAAATGGTGAATGGTAAATGGTGAATGGTAAATGGTAAATGGTAAATGGTGAATGGTAAATGGTGAATGGTAAATGGTAAATGGTGAATGGTGAATGGTAAATGGTAAATGGTAAATGAAACAGCCAAATACAAAACAGCCAGATTCTTTCAGAATGACACATTTATTTGTTTTTTTAATATTTTCTTTAACCTTTAACCTTAAACCTTGAACCTTGAACCTTGAACCTTGAACCTTGAACTTTAAATCTTGAACCTTGAACTTTAAATCTTGAACCTTGAACCTTGAACTTTAAACCTTGAACTTTAAACCTTGAACTTTAAACCTTTTAAACCTTAAACTTTTTAATGCTTAAATACATCATTTCTGGGCTTTTTGTATGTGCGATTTTGCCATTACAAGCCCAAACAAAACAGGATTCGCTCAATCAAAAACTTATAAAAGAGATTTCAGATATGCAACAAAAATATGTGGCATTGAGTGATTTGAATAAAAAAGTAGAAGAAATCAATAAAACCGTAGAAAGTGGCAATTCACGTGCTATAACCACAGAAAATAAATTAAAATCAATAGAAAATTTGGCTGAAAACACCAATGAAAGATTTAATAAACTTGCAGTTGATGAGGTAAAAACAAAAGAAAATCAACACAAAAGTAATTATGATTCTTTTGTTACAACTGCTGATTTTATTGAACAAGTTAATTCTGCGATTACAACTTTTGATGCAAGCAACGCCCAAATGAGCTATCTCAACAGCATTGCTGACCTCAATAATCCACAAAGTAATGCACTTGGTTTTAAACTTGATGAAGTTGTTACAGGGCTTATCAGAGACAAACTAATGCCCAGAGCAAGAGATAAAAGTGCTTTTAGCAAGGCAATGGAATTTACAAAAACAATGATAACTTCGCCTTTGGTACAAGGCGCTACAACAGGTTCCGCAGTAGGTAATGTAATTCGTAGTATTACCAACACTGTGCCAGGTGTCAATACGCTTACATCTGTTTTTGGATTGATTGCAAATCTTGCAATAAGTGATAAAGGGCTTAAAGCAGAAGATTTGAAGGCTTTTTCTGATGAATTGAAAAAATATATTGTGCATTATGAATCACTTGCCAAAGCTAACCAAGAATTTGAATATAGTGTAAGTTCTTTAAAAATAAAAACTGCCTCTTTGCGTAATCTTGCGACAAATTTTGCACGTGAAAATGCAACTGATTTATACCACAATGACCCTTCTGTTAATAAAAATGATATAAATAAAATGGAACTTACTGACCTTTTGGACAAACATTTTAATAGCAGACACGTAGAAAATTATTTTAAAAAACAAGAGGAAAGATTTAAAAATGATTATAAAAAACTTACTGAAAAATTTACTTTTTCGTTTGTAGGACGTGCAAGGGTTTCACTTATTCGTGATGAATTAGAGAAAATTTATAGCGAACAACTTAGCACGTATGAAACTTATCAAAAAAATCTAATTGTTATCCTCAAAAATGCCTCTGAAATTTCTTCAAATAAAAGCCAAGTAACTTCTACACTTACAAATTTGGAAGGAAATTTTAAACAAATGATTGAATCTTATCAAAAACAAGTAAAACTTGATAGAGTTCTTCATACCGCTAACCAAGTACCAAGATATTAAGCATTTTTTATTTTTTTTGTAAAAAAAACACACAATTTTTTGGAAAAGATTGTGTGTTTTTATTTTAAAAATTTCCTTTTATCAACTCAAAAGGCATTTTTAGTAATATCTCATAAATAAGTTCCTATTTTGTTTGTTTCTCTGACGATTTTTAATGTAGCACACATTTATTGTATTAAAACATAGTTAAATAAGGTTTTGATAAAGACATACGCTAAAAGTGTGTGCTACAAAATATCGTTTTTTTCTTTTTCCATAAAAATTATCGGGCAACCAAGTTTTCAGAAAAAAAATAATTAAAAAAAAACTTTAAATTTGTATTTTTTTTACCTAAAAAATCTAAATACAATGATAGAACTTATACTAAAATCATCTGAAACTAATATTATCAATTTTTCAAATTGGATTTGGGGTTATCCTTTACTAATACTGTTGGTAGGAGGTGGATTATTCTTTACAATTTATTCAGAATTTGCACCTTTTAGATATTTTGGACACGGAATAGATGTATTAAGAGGCAAATATGACACAGATAAAGACACAAAAGAAGGCATCACACGTTGGGAAGCACTCGCAAGTTCGCTTGCTTCTACGGTTGGAATGGGGAATATTTCAGGTGTTGCAATCGCTATCACAACAGGCGGAGCAGGTGCATTGTTTTGGATGTGGGTTTGTGCGGTGGTTGGTATGGCATCACAATTTTTCACTTGTACTTTGGCGGTAATGTATCGCAGTAAAGACAGCAAAGGCAATTATCAAGGTGGGACAATGCACTTTATAGAAAATGGTTTGGGCAAAAAATGGAAATTTTGGGCGATATTTTTTTGTGTGGCAGGTTTGGGGGGAAGTTTGCCTTTGTTTCAAGCAAACCAACTTACACAAATTTTAAGGGATATGGTGCTTATTCCTAATAATTTTATTGATAAAAATAATCATTTTTATACTGATTTGATTACAGGAATTATTTTAGCGGTTTTGACTGCTACGGTTATTTTTGGAGGCATCAAACGTATTGCCAAAATGGCTACTTTATTAGTGCCTTTTATGGTAATATTGTATTCTTTGGCAGTTTTGAGCATTATTGCAATTCATTATGACCAAATTCCTGCGTGTTTTGCGTTGATTTTTGAAGATGCTTTTTCAGGAAAAGCGGTTGCTGGTGGTTCAATAGGCGTTGTGATTATCACAGGTGTAAGGCGTGCAGCATTTTCCAATGAGGCAGGAATTGGAACTACACCCATTATGTATGGTGCAACCAAAAGCAATGAACCTGTGCGTGAGGGACTTTCTGCAATGTTAAGTCCTTTTATTGATACAGTGGTGGTTTGCACAATGACCGCACTTGCGATAATTATCACAGGAGTCTGGAAAATGCCCAACCAAACCGCTATTACAGTAACTGCTCACGCTTTTGCGTCATTGCCTTATATTGGTGTGCCAATATTGATAATATGCGTTTTGATTTTTTCGCTTACTACTTTATTTTCGTATTCTTATTATGGAAATCAATGTTTGGGCTATTTATTAGGTGATAAATACGCACATTATTACAATTATTTTTATATTTGGTCTATTTTATTTGGAGCGGTTGCTTCTGTCAAAATTGCATTTAGCATCATAGATATTGCGTATGCGTGTATGGCAATTCCTACGATTTTAGCAAGTATTTTATTGGCTCCAAAAGTGAAAGAAGAAGCGAAGAAATATTTTAAAATGTTGAATGGTAAATGATGAATTATAAATGGAACAACCAAATGTCTACGTAAGTAAAAAATTAATATTATTTAGTAGTTCAGAACATCAAATTTGGGGTTCAAAACATCAAATTTGGAGTTCAAAGGTTCAAATTTGGGGTTCAAAACCTCAAACACCAAGTTAAAAACCTCACGTTCCGAGTTAAAAACATCAAACACCGAGTTAAAAACATTAAACACCGAGTTAAAAACATCAAACACCGAGTTAAAAACTCCAAACATCGAGTTAAAAATATTAAACACCAAGTTAAAAACTCCAAACACCGAGTTAAAAGCTCCAAACACCGAGTTAAAAACTCCAAACACCGAGTTAAAATCGTCAAATTAGTTTATAAAGGTTTTTTGTTTAGGTGTCATTCTGAAAGAATCTGGCTGTTTGGCTGTTCTTTTGCGAGAGAACAGCGAGATTCCTACAGAATGACAAAGTCGTTTTTCTTAATAAAAAAATAAAAAAAATGCTTTCCAAATTTTAAAAAATTTAGAAAGCATTTTTTTAGCAAAAATTAATCAATTAAAAATTATTTTTTTTCCCAAACATCATTGTCTGCTTTAAGGTCAGGCAACATTTTATTAGGATTAAGGGTTACTTTTTTAATGGTATTTGCACTTTTTACTTTTGCTTTCCACACATTGCCTCTTTGCCAAATTTCTACAGGAAGTGAAACCATTGTTTTTTGGTCTTTATCATCAACAATTTCCATCAGAACAGGCATTACTACCTCGCTTTTGTTTTCAATGGTAATAATAACTTCATCACCTTTTTGTGTTACATCATTAATAGCTTGGTCAAGCATACCTGTTCCATAAAACCAACCTCTCCAAAACCAACTTAAATCTTCGCCTGCTGCACTGTTCATTGCATTAAAAAAGTCATTTGGAGTTGGGTGTTTGAAAGCCCAATTTTTGATATAATTTCTAAAAGCATAATCAAAACGCTCTTGTCCTAATATCATTTCACGCAAATAATACAAACCTAATGCTGGTTTGAAGTAAGCAGTCATACCCAATGCTTGTGCTTGCACAATATCAGGATATGTAACAATGCTTTCTCTTTTGTCAGATTTTAATTGTGGAGATACATAAAACGACCAAATCATTCCTTGTGTCATTTCTTCTTTGTATTCACCATTATTAAATGCTTTACTGCTATAATGATTGATAAAAGTATTAAAACCTTCGTCCATCCAAGCGTGTCTGCGTTCATTACTACCAACTATCATTGGAAACCAATTATGTCCAAATTCGTGGTCAGTTACGCCCCAAAGGTCTTTTTCTTGGCTTTTTGCATCACAAAATGACAAACCAGGATATTCCATTCCACCTACTACACCAGCTACATTGACTGCAGTAGGATAAGGATATTCAAACCACATTTTGGAATAATGCTCCACACAACCTTTTGTATATTCGGTAGAACGTCCCCAACCTTTTTTTCCACCTACTTCAGTTGGATAAAATGATTGTGCAACTGATTTTTTGCCTGATGGCAGATTGATAGCACAAGCGTCCCACATTGCCACTTTGGAAGATGCCCACGCAATATCTCTTGTACTTAACATTTTGTATTTCCAAGTTTTTTTGCCTGTTGCAGTTGGGCGTGTTTTTGTAACATCACCAGCTTCATCTTTTGTGATAATTTCTACCGTTTTATCACTTTTTTTCGCTTCATCATAACGTTTGATTTGGGTAGGTGTAAGCACTTCCGCAGGATTTTGCAATTCGCCTGATGCTACAACAATGTGCGAAGCTGGTACTGTGATGGCATAATCAAAATCACCATATTCACAATAAAATTCACCTGCACCAAGATATGGGTCAGTATTCCAGCCTTTGATGTCGTCATATACCACCATACGAGGATACCATTGTGCAAGTTGGAAAATATTTCCTTTTTCTGACACATAAATACCCATTCTATCAGCCCCAAAATCAGGAATTTTAAAACTGTATTCCAATTCTAAAGTAATAGAAGTTTTGGGCATAAGTGGTGCATTAAGGCGTATTTGCATACGTGTATCTTCCACGATATAGCCATTATTTGCACCTGTTGCTTGTGCAATTTCTGCGTTATTTGCTTTTACTTTTTTGAAAGCATAACCACCATCAACCGCACCACGATAACGGTCATTATCACCGCCTACTTGTTGGGTTTTTTCGCCTCTTGAATTAGCACTAAAACGGTTTTGGTCTAATTGTAACCAAATGTAATTGAGTGCGTGAGGGCTATTGTTGGTATAAACAATTTTCACAGTACCAGCAAGCATTTTTTTATCTTCATCAAGTTCTACATTGATGTTATAATCTGCTTTATTTTGCCAATAATTTTCAGCAGGTGTTCCCATTGCGGTACGGTAAGTGTTACCTTGTACGTTATGAATGGGGTCAAAGATTCTTTGGTTGGAGGGTAATTGTGCCAACGCTATTTGGCTACTCAATAATCCTGCACCTATAAGGTAGAGAAGTTTAGACATTTTTTTTGTAATTAAAAAATTATAGTTTTTTTAGTAAAAAGTTTTAGGGAATTATTACAAATGAATTTGTGATTGATAGAACATATAGATTTCTGTGCAATGACAATGCAATTTCTAATCTTCTTCAATATCTTCTAATAAACTTTTTAGTTCTTGAGAAGTAATACTTTCTTTTTGAGATTTATCGTAAATGGTTAATAAATAAATGGTGTCTTGCACAAAATGTAAATGAGTAATAATTCTTGCACCACCACTTTTGCCTTTGTTTTTTGAACTTATCGCAATACGAATTTTATAGCAATTATTTCCTAAAGAAGTTCCCATAGTTGGGTTTTCTTCTAATAAATTTAAAAAAACAGCATAATCATCAATCAAAGAAGAATATTTTTTGACCAATTTTTTTAAGGATTTAGCAAATGTTTCAGTAACTATGATGGTCATAAATTTTTTAATTCATTTAATAAATCTTTTGCCAAAACACCTTTTTTTGCACCTTTTTTTATCATTTTTACCTCTTGAATAGCATCTTTTAAATCAATTAAAATATTTTCTTTTTCAGTAACATTTTCTTGAATTTTTATACCCAAATTTATTTTTTGTTCTAATTTTTCTAATTCTTCCAAAAAAATATAATAATTTTGGTTTGGAATAGATAACATAATATTTTTCATAAAAAACGTTTTTTTATTTTTTAATAAAAGTTCTCCTTTGGGGATTAGGGCTTTTTTTTAAGGAATATTCAAAAATTTATGTGTTTGCAAACTAATACGCCAATGTGGATTTTGTTTTACGTAATCAATGATTAAAGGAAGCATTTGAGCGGATTTGTCCCATTCAGGTTGCAGATAAAGTTTGCAATTTTTATTCATTTTTTTTGCAAAATCTTCAGCCCATTCCAAGTCACTTTTGTGATAAATAATAACTTTGAGTTCGTGAGATTTTTCATAAAATTCTTCCAAAGGTTTTTTGAATTTTTTGGGCGAAAAACAAATCCAATCTAAATTTCCTGACAAAGGATAAGCCCCAGAAGTTTCAATATTGATATGAAAACCTACTTTGTGAAGTTCATCACACAAAGCAGTAAGGTCATACATAAGCGGTTCGCCTCCTGTAATCACCGCAAGCCTTCCTGTGTATTGTGAGGCTTCTTTTACGATATTTTCCACGCTAATTTTTGGGTGAGCATTTGCGTCCCAAGACTCCTTGACATCACACCACACACAACCCACATCACAACCACCCAAACGTATAAA
>JAAFIN010000046.1 GCA_013297825.1 Cytophagales bacterium | reverse complement strand
TTAATCCGTAAAATCCGTGTTCCAAAATGGTTTCATTTAAAGAATTCTAATCTTAATTTTTAAAAATATCAATTCTTTTTCAGTATGAAAAAATATCATTTTCAAATTTTTATATATTGTTTTTTAGTGCTTTTTTCTGCTTGTCAAACGCTTTCCAAAGACCAAGAAAAAATGCTTTTTTTTGTAGGAGAGCAATTAGACAACAATTTGGAAAGATTAAACCGTTTGGCTGAAAATAAATTAGATAAAATAAAAAGGTTTCAATACGACTTATATACACTAGAAGAAAAAAGTTATGTTTCTCAAAATATCAAAGAAGCAGAAAAAATGATTTCTAAAACTCGTGAAATAATGAGTATTTTGGACACATTAAGAAAAAATATAGCAACTGATTTTCATATACAAATGAAACAAGATAATTGGTCAAATTGGTTTGGCATACAAAAAGATACTTGGCAAATACTCAATGAAGCCAAAGTAACCAAAAAAGTCGAAGAAATGAAGCAAAAAATGGATATTTTATTGCAACTTTATGCAAAAATTAATGCCTCCAAAAAATGGAATTTATCTCTTGAATCACCTCTAAAAAACCCTTCAAATCTTTCTTTTGAGGATTATCACCTCAAAAATGTTCCGCCTGTAGTTGCTCTCAATGGCATCACAGCCATACAAATATTGATGGCTGAACAAAAAAATAAATATATGGAATTGTTATTTGAGGAATTTAATAAAACAATGCCACAAATCAATAAATTTAAAACACCCCAAGTTTATATTGAAAATCCAAAAACTACTTACAAAGTAGGCGACACATATCAGCCTCACGTATATATGTATAACACGCCTCGCCAAAAATCCACAAATTGGATAAAAGTAAATGGACAAAATTTGACTGTCAATGAACAAGGTGTGGCAACTTTTCCCTTAACTGCTAACTTATTAGGAAAAAATTATATGGACATAGCAATAAATATTAACACAAGAGGCAGAGATTCTATATTTACACGAAGATATTGGTATGAAGTAGTGAAGTAAGAGAAATAAGGGGAAAGTAGAAAGGTGTTAGGAGAAAAGCCAATAATAAGCCTAAAAATGAGTTTTTAAATTCCTCAAAAATGTTTAATTTTGAAAAATTTTTTAACTTTTAATTTTTTTATTTATCCCCATATTAAAATAATCCCTCTTTTTGAGGTTAGGGGACTTCTTTTAATGAAATCTCAATCAAAAACTTATCTTCAATTTCTTGTTTATGTCAGCATTTCTGCATTGTTGTTATATTTTGCGTTCCAAAAAATAAATTGGCGTGATTTAGAAAAGGCTTTTTGGGGTGCAAATCTTTTTTGGGTGGGTGTTTCGTGTGGTTTAGCTTTGTTAAGTCATTTCATAAGGGCGTATCGCTGGAATATGCTATTGGAAAGTACAGGACATACACCTACATTATTACAGTCGTTTTGGGCGGTAATGGTGGGGTATTTTATGAATTTTTTGTTTATCAGGGTAGGGGAGGTTTCACGTTGTGTGGCGTTGGAATATCAGGCAGGCGTGCCAACAGAAAAGGGTTTTGGAACGGTCATTATTGAACGAATTACTGACTTGTTGATTACGCTTTTGTTAATGATTACGCTTTTATTGGTAGAATTTGATTATTTTTATACATTTTTTCTAAAAGTTTTTAGTACAAAATTTCAAGCATATAGTTTGAATTTTTTTATTGTTGTAGGAATATCTTTTTTGATAATGGGAATTGTATTTTGGGGCGTTTATTGGCAATACAAAAAAGAAAAACTTTTTGCCAAAAACAATCATCAAAATAATGAAACTACCAAAAAAACATACTACACAAGATTTTTATTAAAAATATTATATTATGCCAGAAAAATCTACAAAGGGCTTTTAGAAGGCTTGCAAAGTATTCAAAAGCTAAAAAATCCTTTGTTATTTTGGATTTTGAGTGTTTTTATTTGGTTTTTGTATTATTTGATGGGATATTGTTTGTTTTTTTGTTTTCCACAAACACAACATTTGGACGCTTGGTTTGGCTTTGTGTTGTTGGTAATTGGGACAATAGGTATGTCAGCACCTGTTCAGGGCGGTTTTGGGGCTTATCATTGGCTTGTTGCAGGAATTTTTGCCCTGCGTAATATCTCGCTTGCTGATGGATTGATACTTGCTACATTTATGCACGCTGTTCAAAGCGTGTTTGTGATTGTTTTGGGTGGCATTGCGAGTATTATGGTAATGACGAAAAGAATTGAGAATTAGGAATTAAGAATTAGGAATTAAGAATGAAAAACAGCCTTGTCATTGCGTAGCAATGACAAGGCTGTTTTTGTTTTTTCTTTGAACCTTAAACTTTGAACCTTAAACTTTTCACCTTGAAACTTAACTTTCAGAACTTTCAAAAAATTTTGATAGATATTTTTGAAAATTAAAAAAAATGGGTTTGTGGATTAAAATTGTTTAATCTTTTTTGTAAAAAATTAAACAAAACTTTTTGCATATTTCATAGAATAATTCTTTGAAAAATAGGTTTAAAACCTAAAATAATTATGTTTTTTTTGAAAAAACAAAAAAAAAGAATTTTTTAGTATGTGTAAATAAAGACAATTAAAAAAATATTTATAAAAATAAATGCTTTTTTTTTCAAATAAATTTGGAATTTTGTTTAATGTTTATAATCTTTGCTTAAACAAAACAACAAAATGGTCTTAACCTCTAACTTTCTTAGAATATGGCTACGTTTCAATTTCCGTGTATTGACCAACTTACTAAATCCTTAAAGCCTTTCGCTTTACGACTTACCAAAGATTTAGATGACGCAGATGATTTATTGCAAGAAACTTTATTGAAAGCATTAAATAATCAAGAAAAATTTGCAGAAGGTACTAACCTCAAAGCGTGGTTATATACCATCATGAAAAATACTTTTATCACAAATTATCAAAAATCAATTCGCAAAAACACATTCGTTGATGTAACTGATAATCTCCATTTTATTCATACCAGCAGACAGACTGTGGAAAATGGTGCTTATAGTAGTTTCGTCATGCAGGACATCAATTTTGCAATAGATAGCCTTGATGAATCGTATCGCGCACCTTTTGTAATGTATTACAGAGGGTTCAAATACCACGAAATTTCTGACAGGTTAAAAATTCCGATTGGTACTGTAAAAAATCGTATTCACATTGCACGCAAAGATTTGAAATACAAACTTTCGCAATATGCGTACAATTAAAATGATGAATTATGAATGTTGAATTATGAATTATAAATTATAAATGAAACAGCCAAAATACAAATTTTAAAGTATTCTGGCTGTTTTTTTTTCTATAAATTGTAATTTCAAAAAAATCATTTATATTTAAGCCCATTTTATCTCTCTACCTTACCATTTTTCGTGCTTCCCCACGTTTCACGTGGGGTTACCATAGTTCAACCACTTTGTGGTTGTTTAAATAGCCTTTCTGTATTAAAAACCTTGAAAAGGTTTAACAATGGTAACCCCACGTAAAACGTGGGGAAACGACAAATAAAAAAATAGTAGGGTAGAGAGCCATTTTATCACACCAAATACACATAAATAAATAAAAGTAGTCAAATAAAATTAGTCTAAAAATAATAAACCTGTATTTGGCTGTTTTGCATTTTTGTACTTTCTCCTGACACCTTTCCCCTGAAACCTTATTATATGTCTGCAAATATTTCCCTTTCTGATAATTGTGTTTTATTGACATTTTCTAATAATCTCTTGGCAGAAAGTTGGAATTTGGAAACACAAGAAACTTTACAAGAACATTTGGATAACCAAAACAAAAATTGTATTGTGGATTTGTCCAAAGTAAATTTTATCAATAGCACAGGAATTAATGTGTTGGTGCGTGTGCTTACAATGTTTCGCAATGAAAGTGGGGAAGTGGTTTTGGTGGGTTTGGCTCCTGCGGTTCAAAAATTGTTGATAGTTACCAAACTTCAAGCAATTTTTAGCATTTTTGAAAATTTAGAACAAGCAAAAGATTTTTTAAAAAACGAAATAAAATTATAATTTTATTAAAAAAAATAGTAATTTATTGAAAAATTCAGAATAAAATTTTGTATTTTAATAAGCCTTTTAAAGTACAAAAAATATTTTTAAAAAACAAAAAAAAAGTGAAGTTTTTTGTATCAAATTTGAAAAACTTACGTATTAGAAATATAGACACAAATAAATGTGTTTAAGAAATTTTCAAAATAAACAAAAAACAAAAAAAATTTTGAAAAAAATTTACTAATTCTTTTTTTTCTATATGAAACAGCTTAAAATCAATAAGCAAATTACCAATCGTGAAAGTCAATCGTTGGACAAATACCTCCAAGAAATTGGAAAAGTGGATTTGTTGCGTCCTGATGAAGAAGTAATTTTAGCCCAAAGAATACGTGAAGGTGACCAACGTGCATTGGAGCGTTTGACAAAAGCTAATTTGCGTTTTGTGGTATCTGTTGCAAAACAATACCAAAATCAAGGACTTACCTTAGGCGACCTTATCAACGAGGGTAACGTGGGGCTTATCAAAGCAGCACAAAGATTTGATGAAACACGCGGTTTCAAATTTATTTCGTATGCAGTGTGGTGGATTCGTCAATCCATCTTGCAAGCATTGGCAGAGCAATCACGCATTGTACGCTTACCACTCAATCGTGTGGGTTCATTGAACAAAATGAACAGAACATTCTCAGAGTTAGAGCAAAAATTTGAGCGTGAGCCTACCGCAGAAGAACTTGCAGAAGTACTCCATATCACACAAGGCGAAGTAATAGACACTATGCGTGTATCAGGCAGGCACGTGTCGGTAGATGCTCCTTTTGCCAATGGCGAAGAAAGTAATTTGCTTGATGTATTGGAAAATGAATCAGAAGATTCTCCTGATTCTAATTTGATTGATGAATCTCTCCGCAGAGAAGTTCAACGCACTTTGTCCCAACTTCCACAACGTGAAGCTATTATTTTAACCAAATATTATGGATTGAATGGCTCGCCTATATTGAGTTTGGAAGAAATCGGTGAATTGCTTGACCTTACTCGTGAAAGAGTACGCCAAATTAAAGAAAAAGCCATCAAACGCCTACAATCTACCAGCAAAAATAGAACTTTGAAGCCTTATTTGGGTTAATTATTTGAGGTGTCAGGGGAAAGGTGTCAGGGGAAATTGAATACAAATTGCAATTCCTAACGTTGAACATAGATAAATTTATTTACTGAAAAAATCCTTTGTTTCTGAAATATTGGAACAAAGGGTTTTTTTGTTAAATTATCCTAAAAAATGCTTTTTATTGAGGAATTTTAATTTTAAAATTTTAATTCGTGTCCTTGTGCGTTTTTTGTGCTGTTACCATTCGCAGAAATAGAACCTTGATGATTTTTTGTTGAACTATTACTATGACATTCAAAATCAATGTGTTGCGTATCTGTTGCAATGTATTTTATTGTGCCATTTGCAGGATATTTAGGCTCAAAAATCCATCTGTTATTCTCTTTTGTTAGTTTTTGATTTTTTTTCCAACCATTTATACGAGCTACTTTTTCTAAAAGTTCTTGTGCTTCGCTGGCATTTCCTGCAAAAAGTTGTGAAGAATATGGTTTTTTCTTGTGTTTTTGGGTGTAAGCCTCTAAAAAAGCATTTGAGAAATCTGAAAAAGGGAATATATCACTAAGTTTTGTAATATTCCAATTTGAAATTTTGTTTGCAAAATCTATGGTTTTGTTTTTGGTATTTTCACAAAATTTTTCAAAAACTTCATCATCATTGATAATAAAATACCATTCTGCATACAGTTTTACCCATTCTTTGATGTTTGTTGTGTTATCTGTTTGGTTGAGATAAATGGTAGTAGGTGGATTTTTGAAAGAAGATTGATATTTTTTTTTGATAACACCCACAAAATCCTCTGAATGTTGGTCTATTTCAACATTTACCACTAAAATATTTGGATTTTGTTTTAGTTTGTATTCGGTTGCTTCTGCAAGTGCTGTGTTATTTATAGGCAGTAGATTATTTTGAAAAAAATCTATTTCATAATACAACATATTACTTTCTTCCAAAGTATTATCTTCATCTTTGCAATCTTTGAAATGCTTTAAAAATTCTAAGAAAGCATTTTTTTCAGTTTTTTGAAAATTATCTGGGTTTAATAATTCTTTCCAAGTTTGTAAATTTTCCCAAATTTTTTTAAAAACTTGATTTTCATAAAAAACAACAAGATAATCTTCACATTCTTTGGCAATATTTGCAAGTTTTTTGAGCGTTGATAATAATTGCTTTGTATCATTTTCTAATTTTTCAATTTCAGTTTCATTGTAATTAGAAGCTAAAGACAATTTATAAATAAAAATTTTTGAAATTTGCATAGTTTATAAGTCAAGAATGTTACTTAAATCTTCTTCATTTTGGTCAAAAAAACCTACTACCCATTTTTCAATTTTTCCGTTTTTCTTTATAGGAATTTGTGTAAAATACCCTTCTTCTTTTTCGTGAAAATACAATACACTCACATCTGTATTTGTGAGGTCTATTTTTTCGTTTTTAACTGCTAATTGCAATCCGTGCAAAATATGTTCGCTGTGGCTTTCCACAAATACCTGCACATTGCAAGTAGCAACTTTCGCCAAAAAAGTAATCAAACGTGATTGTGCTTTTGGGTGAAGATGTGCCTCTGGATTCTCTACTATCAATATTTCGCCTTTATCAGCCATCAATCCTGATACTATTATGGGCAAAATATACGAATATCCAAAACCAACATTGGAAGGTTTAAATTCTTTTGTGCCTATTTTGAATTTTAAAGTAATAATAAAATCGTTGGAAGTGTCATCTATCAAAACCGAAATATTAGGCGTGTCCAACACATAACTCAACCATTCGCCTACCTGTTCTAATAAAGTTTTAAGATATTCTTCTGGCTCATTACCTTTGCCTATTTGGAGGTTTTTATGAACTATTTTATTTTGTTTGGAAGATAAAAAATCCGCAATAAAAGCACCTTGTTTGTCTATTCTTGACTCTATTTTTGGATTTCTGTTGTAAAAATCTTTTGCACCTATGCGGTCTGCAGAAATGTAATGAGATTGAAATATTCGAGAATTATAATATTCTATACGCACTGCAATATTTTGATTACGATAAAACGCAAAAAAGGAAGCAGAAGGTAAAAAATTTTCTAATGACCCAAAAACTAAATTTTCAGAAATTTCAGATTCTTTAGAATTTTTAATAAAAAAAGTTTTGTTTATTTCTTCTCCAAACCTCTCAAATATTATTTCTGAACGTTTATCTTGAGAGCCTTTAACATTAAAAATTAGTCTATTAGATTTCCACCATACTTTTTTTACCACAAGCGTACTTTCATTTTCTAAATTTCTTCCAAAATAATACTGGTTTGTAATTTTTAGGTCATCAATTTCAGGGAATTCTGAAAAAAATGTAATTTCAATATCTTTTTCTGCACTTTCTTCTTTATTTTTTACATCATAAAAATTCCCAATTCTTAATAAATTTCCATTTAGATATAATTTTTCGGTTTGGGAATCTATTTCTATACTTTGTCGCATAAGCAAAAGCGATTGCAACAAAGAAGATTTGCCACGTCCATTGATGCCTGTCAAAAGGTTGATTTTAGCAAGTGGGAAATTAGTTTCTTCTTTAAAAATTTTAAAATTTTTAAGGGTTATTTGTTTTAGCATAATAAAATTTTTTGAAAAATATGGTTAAAACCAAAAAAAATACTTTTAAAAATAGGCATAAATGCCTATTCTATACATATTGCTATGATTTTTATGTGAAACTTGTTCAAATATTTTTTACACAACACAGTCCATTTTTAAGATTTGTTGGGCAATTTGAAAACGTGTAATCACTCTGCTTTTTGAACCTGTTGAAAACCTTACTGCATTGCTGTAATTAGGTTTTTTGAGCAAATTATGATAATTTTCTTTTATTTTTTCTTTGTTATTTTCTAAAAAAATATCTGAATGAATAGAAAAAAAATAACAAATGGATTCCATCATACAAGTATTGATAAATCCACGTGATTGCAATTCGCCTGTGGTTGCGTTCAAAATTGGATAACGAAAATTATTTTTTCCAAAAAATTCAAATGTAAGACGCATCACACGCCTAAAATCTTGTCGCAAAATTTCTAATTCTTCCTCGCCTTTGTTGTTAATATTTTTCATTGCTTTTTCCAAAAACTCACTCAAATCACCTGTATAATCTTTTTCATAATCAAAAATCTTAAACGCCAAATATCTCAAAACGATTTCACGGTCTTTCATACGTGTAGAAGCTACGCCATTGTCAATAGCTTTTTTAAAGGTATCTTCTTGTGAAAGTTCTTTAAGAAGTAGTGTAGATTTTCCTAAAAAAATACAATTACGTACTTCTTGCCTGTTGAGTGGTGTTCCTCCTGTGTTTATTCTGTCAAATAATTCATAAACTACTTCTATGGGCGTATTTTGTCTGAGGATATAAAGTTGGATATTTTTTTCTTCAATTTTGGAGCGATAACCATCAGGTAAATCTGAAATTTTTTTGCCATTTAATTTTTCCAAACTACGCAATCCTGTCAAAGCAAATTCACCTTTGAAAAATTTGCTTAATGTGGTTGTTCTTTGCAAACCGTCAATTATCGTAAATTTAACCTCTCCATCTTTATTATTTTGGTTAAGGTAAAAAGGAGGCAAAGGAAAACCTAATAAAATAGATTCAATAAAACGACTCATTTGTTCAGGTTTCCAGACCAAATTTCTTTGATAATCAGGGTCAGTAATGAGTTTTCCTTTGTCAAAATCAAATACAATATATTGAAAAATACTTCTTCTGTCCTCTTTTATTTCTACTTCTGCACTTGTAGGGTCATCAAAAGGGTATTTGCGTGTATTTTCACCTTCCGTATTTTCGTATTGTTCTGCTTGTTGGTCTGTTTCTATGATGTCATTTTGAGTATTTTCCTCAAATAATGTTTGCTTTGCCATAATTTTTTGTAAAATATGCTGATAATTGTTTTTGCAAATTTAATATTTTTTCTAAAAAACAATTTAAAACTATTATTTTAAGTTTATAAATTATTTTATCATTGTTAAATTATCCTAAAAAAATGCTTTTTTTGAGAAAAAAAAGCATTTTTTTTGTTTTTTGGTTAATAAAATTTATTTTTGCTTGCTACGAAATTTGACTAAATCAAAAATATGAACACAACAGAAATATCATTTAATCAAAAAGCGGTTTTACAACTTTTGGCACAAATTGAAGTTTGTAATACACAAATAAAAAAATATATCACAAGAGGCGAAAAAGAAGATGGTTTGCCCATTCGCCAAGAAAAACATTTAAAACATCAATACCTAAAACAATTAGATGATGTTTTAGAAGATTTTGATGTGCATTTAAGTTTGTAATTCTTTATCATTGTTAAATTATCCTAAAAAAATGCTTTTTTTGAGAAAAAAAAGCATTTTTTTTGTTTTCTAAGCAATAGCTTTTATTTTTGCTTTTTGAGTAATTAAAAAAATAATGTTTTTTTTAAATTTTTTGTATGATAACAGATTTTTCAGTCCAAAATTTTAGATGCTTTGAAAATACCCAAGCAAAAGGTTTTCAACGTGTTAATTTATTCACAGGAAAAAATAACGCAGGAAAAACAAGTTTTCTGGAAGCTATTTTTGCGTTTTTGCAGAATAGCTTATCAAGAGTAATAGAAAACACAAGAAAAAACACGCATCACGACGAACAAAAAATTGAAAATTTATTTTTTAATCAAGACATTGATAAATCAATTAGTTTTTCAACACACTTTAATAAAAATTATATTGGTAGTGAAATTGATATTAGAATGTTAAAAGCTTCAAATCATAAATTGCGAGATTTTAGAGAAATAAATCTTCCACTTCCAGAAAATGAAATTGTTACAAATCAACATTTTACAAATGGTACTGAAAATTTCAGAGATGAACACCAAGAATTTTTACAAATCAATAAAAATATAAGTTTTATTTTTTCTTCTGACGAACAATATCCTGAGAAAATAAATATACCAAAAATTTTTGATAAGTTGGATATTGAAGGCGAAAGTGGAGATATTTTGGAAGTAATAAAACACATTGACCAAAAAATAGAAGAAATAAAAACTTATGGTAGTCGTCCAGATGTACTTTATTTGCGAAAAGTAGGCGAAAAAAAACGTTTTCCTTTGTCTTATTTTGGTGATGCTATTCAAAAAATAATGCGTTATGTTATTACAATGGTAAATTTCAAACAAATTCATTTTCAAAATGATTTTGAAGTACAAAACTATTTAATCATTGACGAAATAGAAAATGGCTTACATTACACCGTACAGGAGATTTTTTGGGAAATGCTTTTTAAATTGGCTCAAAAATATAATATCCAAATATTTGCAACTACACATAGCAAAGAAATGGTAAATGCTTTTGAAAAAATAGCTTCAAAAAAGAAATTTAAAAATGAAGGTGCGTATTTTGAAATGTTTAGAGAAGTACCAAGTGATAAAATTGTGGTGCAAAAAATGCACTTGGATGTGTTAGAATATGAAATTGAACAAAATGGAAATTTTAGAGGTGAATAATTTTTTATTACTTTTTCTTTATAAAAATCAAAAAACACCAATACAATGGCAAATAGTGTAATAATCGTTGAAAGCAAAAATGATGTAATGTTTTTTAAAGCAGTTTGCAAAACAATAGAAAGTCTTGCAGAAAATATGCCTGAATTTATAGCATTTGATGACAACTTTGAAAAAACTAAAGAAAGAGGACTTGATGTTATTACATTGAGAAAAATATTTGAAGAAACATTTGATGATATTCAAAAACAAAGTATTGAAATCAAAAATGATAAAACATTTTTTGAATTAGTTTGGGAAAAAATAGAAATTCTCGCAGAAGAAATGCCTGAATTTGAAGAATCTGATAAAAACGAAAAAGGTACAAGAGGTTTAAGTCATAAAACATTAAAAACAAAGCTTCAAAAAATATTTTCTAAAATCAGAAAAAAAAATATTCAAAAAATAGGCGTTTTGATTGATATGGACACATATACAAATGAAACACGCATTGATTTTGTAAATAACGCACTCAAAGAAGCATTTAGAGGAGATTTTGAAGAACAAATTTTGGAAAAAGTATTGGAAGAACAAAATTGTGTAACACAAGTTTCTGTACTTAAACCAATAGAAGTTTTTTCAAATCGTTTTGTGGATTTTGCGTATTATTTTGTCAATGTAAATGGAAAAGGTGAATTAGAAAATTTGCTTTTTGAAATAAGAACATTAAAACCCTCACCTGCGTTAGAATGTTTGGATTCTTGGCGTGCTTGCATTGATAAAAATAACAAAGAAGGTGCAAAATCAAGGATTTCAGATAAAGATTTCCTAAAAATGCAAATAGATTTTTATATTCGTTTGGATACTTGTTCCAAAAAAGAAGAAGGCGATAGAGGGAGAAAATGTAGTATGAAAAATTTAGATTATATTTTAGAAAATAAAACCGCTTTCAACTTAAAAGACCCTATTTTAGATGAATTAAAAACGTTTCTCAAACTATTTGCATAAAAACTTAAAAATCAAAAATGAACAAATATATCTTACTTGCCCAAAATTCGTGGTGGTGGTTAGTGCCTTGTGTGATGATAGGCTTGGGTTATGCGTGGGCAATGTACAGCGGAAAACATTATACTTGGGACAAAAGAACCAACTATATTCTTGCCTCATTGCGTTTTGTGGTCGTAACAATTATATGCGTTTTGTTATTGATAAATCCTTTTTTAAGGCAAATCAAAAACCAAGAAGAACGCCCAACGGTGGTTTTTGCGTTGGATAATTCGCAATCAATATTTTTGGCAAATGATACAACCCAAATCAGGAATTTATACAAAAACTTAGATAATCTTACACAAGAACTTCAAAAACAAGATATTGAGGTAAAAATTCAATCTTTGGACAATCCAAATCTTGCAAAAATTGACCAAAAAATTCCTTTTTTATTCGATACAACGCCTTTGAGCCAAATGCTCGCAGATGTGCAGAATAATTATGAAAATAGAAATTTGGATAAAATAATTCTGGTGTCTGATGGCATACACAATCAAGGCATTTCGCCTACATTTTTGTCGTTTCGTTCTCCTGTTTATACATTGGCAGTGGGCGACACAACCCCAAAACGTGATGTAAGCCTTCAAAGTGTGCTTGCGAATAAAGTTGCGTATTTGGGAAATGAATTTCCGCTTGTGGCAGAAATAGAAAATATGGGTTTTGGAGGCAGAAATACACAAGTTTCACTTCTTCAAAATGGGCAAGTAATTGACCAAAAAAACATCAATTTTAAAGGTGAAAATGACATACAAAAAGTTATTTTTCAAGCACAAGCAAAACAAAAAGGAATACAACATTTTAGCATACAAGTCCAACCCTTAGAAGGCGAATTTACCACACAAAACAATCTTCGTGATGTGTATGTGGAGGTAATTGATGGCAAAGAAAAAATATTACTTGTGTCTGCAATGCCTCACCCTGATATAAAAGCCTTAAAAAGTGCTATAGAAAAAAACGAAAATTATAGTTTTTTCTTGTATATTCCTGGCATCAATGAATTAAAAGATGAAAAATACGACCTTGTGATTTTTTATCAAATTCCTAATTTTTCAGGCATTGGCAATGAGCTTTTAAATAAATATAAAAGTTTTCCTAAGATGTTCATATTAGGTTCTCAATCCGATTTATCAGCTTTTAATAATCAAACAAATGCCTTAAAAATATCAGGGCGAGGCGGAAGAACTGACCAAGTAACTGCAATTTTTAATAAAAATTTTACCAAATTTAATTTGGATAATGGAAAAATAAATTTCTTTGAAAAATATCCGCCTGTTTCTGTGCCTTTTGGCGAATACATTACAAGCCCAAACACTGAAATCATACTTTCGCAACGTGTGGGTGATGTGCGTACAGAACGTCCTTTGCTTTTGGTGGAAAATGCAACCCCAAAAATTGCAATTTTGACAGGTGAAGGACTTTGGCAATGGCGTTTGGAAGAATACAATTTGAAAAATGAACATCTGACTTTTGAAGAATGGACAAGCAAACTTTTCCAATATCTTACCGTAAAAGACGACAAACGCAAACTTAGGGTTTATCCTATCCAAGATGAATTTTTGGATTATGAAAAAGTAGTTTTTGAAAGTGAAACCTATAATGACATTTATGAGCGTGTTTATGACAAAAAAATAAATCTTTCGCTCACAGACAACGAAGGCAAAACACGTACTTATAATTTTGTTTCTGCGGAAGGAAATACACGTTTTGAGATTTCAGGTTTGCCTAAGGGAATTTATAAATATAATGCAACAAGCCAAGTAAATGGCAGAAATGAGCAAGCTGGTGGCGAATTTATTGTAAAATCATTGCAATTAGAGGCTCTTAATGTTACTGCTGACCACAATTTACTAAAACAACTTAGCCAAAAAACACAAGGCAAATTTTTTACCCAAAATCAATTTGAGGCATTTAAAAAATCAGTTTTGGATAGCAGAAAACCAAATCTTATTCACAGTACCGAAGATATTACAGAAATTATCAACCTAAAATGGCTTTTTTTTCTCCTAATGTTTTTACTCACAATGGAGTGGGGAAGTAGAAAATATTTGGGAAGTTATTAAATAATGGTGAATGGTAAATGTTGAATGGAACAGCCAAATAAGAGCAGGATTTTTAGGATTATAAGATTAACAGGATTAAATACAAATTGAACCTTGAACTTTTTGAACCTTGAACTTTTTAAACCTTGAACTTTTTGAACCTTGAACTTTTTGAACCTTAAACTTTTTGAACCTTAAACTTTTTGAACTTTAAACTTTTTGAGCCTTAAACTTTTTGAACCTTAAACTTTTTGAACCTTAAACTTTTTGAACCTTGAACTTTTTGAACCTTGAACTTTTTGAACCTTGAACTTTTTGAACCTTGAACTTTTTGAACCTTGAACTTTTTGAACCTTGAACTTTTTGAACTTTAAACCTTAAACTTTCCTATGTCTTTCCAAAATCTTTCTATCGTTATAAACGACCAAATCGCAACACTCACGATTACACGTGCCTCCAAACTAAATGCACTTAACAGCGAAACGCTTGGTGAAATTCACCAAGCTATTGACCAACTTAATGCAGATACCAATGTGCGTGGAATTATCCTCACAGGCGAAGGCAACAAGGCTTTTGTGGCAGGTGCAGATATTTCACAAATGATAAATATGAACGCACAAGAAGCACAAACATATTCTAAATTTGGACAAGATGCTTTTGCAAAAATAGAAAATTCTGCAAAACCTGTTATTGCACTTGTTAATGGTTTTGCGTTGGGTGGTGGTTGCGAACTTGCGATGGCTTGCCACATTCGCATTGCTACCGAAAACGCCAAAATGGGACTTCCAGAGGTTTCATTGGGTGTAATTCCTGGTTTTGGAGGCACGCAACGCCTAATTCAATATGTTGGAAAAGCAAAAGCAATGGAACTTACAATTACAGGTAATATTTTTTCTGCACAAGAAGCTCTTTCATTTGGTTTGGTAAGTTATGTATTTGCAACCATTGAAGAAGCCACCCAAAAATCATTGGAAATCCTCCAAAAAGCAAAAAATAATTCTTCAATCGCCATAGCTCACGCCATAAAAGCCATTAACGCTCTCAATCCTAATGATGCAAAAGGTTATCAAGTAGAACACGAAACTTTTGGTACGTTGGTTAATTCAGAAGATTGTAAAGAAGGTATGGGTGCTTTTTTGGAAAAAAGAAAACCAAACTTTAAATAATGGTAAATTGTAAATGTTAAATGGTGAATGAAACAGCCAACAGCCTTGTCATTGCGTAGCAATCTGGCTGTTTATGCTGTGTTTGATAAGCCTAATCTCTACAAATAATTGAATTTCTTAAACTTTTGAACTTTGAACCTTAAACTTTATTATGTCTATCATAAACTCCTCCAAAGCTCCTGAACCTGTGGGATTATATCCACACGCAAGACAGGTAGGAAACCTTTTGTTTTTGTCAGGTGTAGGACCTCGCCAAAGAGGCGAAAAAAGTATAAAAGGCGTAGAACTTGACCCAGAAGGCAATATTTTAAAATATGATTTTGAATCACAATGTCATCAAGTTTTTCAAAATGTAAAATATATTTTGGAAGATGCAGGAAGTAGTTGGGATAAAATCGTTGATGTAACGGTTTTTCTTACCAATATGAAAGCTGATTTTCCAACATATAACCGACTTTATGCAGAATATTTTAAAGAAAATCTGCCTTGTAGAACCACCATAGAAATAAATTGCCTTCCTACACCTATTGCTATTGAACTGAAAGTAATTGCAACGATTTAATAAATTAGGAATTGGGAATTAAGAATTAGGAATGGAACAGCCATTAAACTTAAAAATACAAAGAATGGAAAATATTGACACAATAAAAAAAATGTACGAACTTTTTGCGACCAAAGATAATGATGCAATTACGCAAATATTTGATGAAAATATAAAATGGAATCAAATGAAAGGGTTTCCTAATGGTGGGCAATATATTGGAGCAGATGCTATATTTGAAAAAGTTTTTGGTGCGTTCAGGCAAAATTGGACGAATTGGAAAGCAACTATTAACCGTTATATTGACAGTGGTGATGGCGTTTTTGTAATTGGTTTTTATGAAGGAATTTACAATGCAACAGAAAAATATATGAAATCTGATTTTGCTTGTGAATATAAAATAAAAAATGGCAAAATCACAGAATTTAATCAATATACTGACACTTTTTTAATTGGGCAAGCAATGGGATTAACCAAAGATTAGAGGTTTAAAAACTCAATAAATTCAATGAAATCCCAAAAAGTCAATTAAAAATTTGGCTGTTTAATCCTGTTAATCTTAAAATCCTAAAAATCCTGCTTCTGACTTTGGCTGTTTCATTTATCATTTAACATTTATCATTTAACATTGAAATTCATCATTTATCATTTATCATTCATCATTATTTTAATGAGCTTGTCTGCCTTCACGCTCCCACGCCAATACGTATTGGTGCGTGATATGCAAGCGGATTGGCAGGTGTATGATGCACAATATAATGTATATGTGCCTTATTTGGCAGAACGACACAGCAAACCAAAATCTGTGAGTTTTTGGCTTGATTTGGAAGAAAACCAACATTATACTTTGATGTTGAAAGCAAATGCTCCTTTATTTTTTTTTATAAATGGAAAACTTTGCAAAGAATACAACAATATCAAAAATGAAACTTGGCTTTCTTTGAATTTGGATAGTTTGAAAAAAAATTTCCCAACAGAAAAAAAAGTATTTTGTACGTTGTACGACACCAAAAGAAATTTGCCTTTGTCCTCACTTTGCATTGCCACCAAAAATTTTGCACAAGAAACTTCTATCATCAAAACGCCTGTAAAAGCTGATACACTGACACGCACTTCTCGCCTCCCAACAGGCAAAGATTGGGTAATATTGGTAAGTGTGTTTTTGCTGTTGTTATTCACGTTGTTGTGGAATATTTATCCACGTGGATTGTTGAGTTATTTGAGTTTTCAAAGTAGTATTTCGCCCATTGCGCGCAAGGATATGAATCTTTTGCAAAAACCGCTTGGCGTTCCTAATTTATTACTTGTATTAGGAAATAGTTTTCAGGTGTCGGTTTCGTTTTGGGTGTATCAACAAATGTCAATGCAAAACCAATACTTAAATAATTTGAGTGTATTAGGCAATTATTTCTATATTGCTTTTGGTGTTTTTGGGCTTTTTTTGATAAAATACAGTGTATTGCGAATTAGTGGGGTTTTGTTAAATACTTCTCAAAGCGTAGTAAATATGCACTTTTTTGAAACAGTGCGTTTGTCATATTTATTTTATGGCGTTTTGTTATTTTTGCCTTTATATTGTTGGATTTCAGCACCACAATTTATGTCTATTTATGTAGATATTTTCAAATATTTAGTTGTAATATTTCACATCATACAAAGTTTTTTGATAGGATTTTGGGTTTTTAAACAAATAGAATATAAGAATTTATATTTTTTTTATTACCTTTGCACCACCGAAATCGTACCCCTGTTCTTTGGTATCAAATGGTTGATTATTAGTTAAAAGTTTTTTGATAGGATTTTGGGTTTTTAAACAAATAGAATATAAGAATTTATATTTTTTTTATTACCTTTGCACCACCGAAATCGTACCCCTGTTCTTTGGTATCAAATGGTTGATTATTAGTTAAAGTTTTTAATAAATATAATTAGTAAAAAGTGGTCAGTAGTCAGGTGTCAGTAATAAAAGCAAGAAAAGCGAAAAAAATACAACACTTATTTCTATTAAAAATAGAAATATCACTTTTATTTTAAATACATTTTTATAAAATTTTAACAAAATAATGCTTAATTCAATTAAATATTAAATAAAAATATTGATTTTTTTTGACACGCATGAGTGAATTGCAATTTGACCCCGCACGCCTCAATAAAGTAGAGAGTATATTGGTAACACAAGCAGCACCGCCTGCTATGGCTGACTCGCCTTATAATGACCTCATCAAAAAACTTAATGTAAAAGTAGATTTTAGGGCATTTATTGAGGTACAGCCTATCACAGTAAAAGATTTTCGTAAGCAAAAAATCAATATTTTAGACCATACTGCTATTATTTTTACGAGCAAAAATGCAGTTACGCATTTTTTTGATATTTGCAAAGAAAGTAAAATTGAAATGCCTATTGAAATGAAATATTTTTGTGTAGGTGAACAAACTGCCAATTTTTTGCAGAAATTTATTGTAGTCCGCAAAAGAAAAATTTTTGCAGGTACTAAAACCATTGAAGATTTGTTTCCTTCTTTCAAAAAACATAAAAATGAAAAATATCTTTTTCCTTGTTCCAATATCAGAAAAGACTCTTTGCCTGAATTTATGGAAAAAAACGCAATTACATTAAAAGAAATGATATTATATCAAACAGTTTCTGCTAATCTTTCTGATTTGGCAGAGGTTAATTATGATGTATTGGCGTTTTTTAGTCCTTCTGGTGTGGCATCTTTATTTGAAAATTTCCCTGATTTTAAACAAAATAATACACGAATTGCAGCATTTGGGCCTACCACCGCAGCAGCAGTTCGCAATGCTGGGCTTATATTGGACATAGAAGCACCTCTGCCCAATGCACCATCTATGACAGGAGCTTTGGAGGCTTATATCAAACTTTCTAATGGTAAATAAAAAAAAGTAAATAAAAAAAGGATTGCAATTTTTTGCAATCCTTTTTTTTGTAAAAAATTGTTGGAATATATAATTAATGTCAGATAATTACTTTTTTTTTGAGGTTTTAGCCTTTATTTTTGTAAAATTTATTTAATCAGGTGTCAGTAATCAGGTGTCAGTAGTCAGGAATCAGGAAAACTGTCTTTGAACTTTTTGAACCTTGAATTTTTGAACCTTGAATTTTTGAACCTTAAACCTTAAACTTCTTAAAATGCCACGCAACAAAAACATAAAATCCGTATTGATTATTGGTTCAGGTCCCATTATTATTGGGCAGGCTTGTGAATTTGATTATTCAGGCTCGCAAGCAGTAAGGTCATTGAAAGAAGAAGGAATTGAAGTGATTTTGATAAACTCAAATCCTGCAACCATAATGACTGACCCAACTTTTGCAGACCATATTTATCTAAAACCTCTTACCAAAAAATCAATTATTGAAATCCTAAAAAATCATAAAATAGATGCAGTTCTCCCAACAATGGGCGGACAAACTGCCTTAAATTTGGCGATAGATTGCCACAAAGCAGGTATTTGGGAAAATTTTAATGTAAAAATTATTGGTGTGGATTTGTTGGCGGTTGAAACCACAGAAGACAGGGAAAAATTTCGCCTAAAAATGCACGAACTTGGTGCAAATGTTTGTAAAGGACGTACCGCAACCTCTTTTTTAGAAGGCAAAAAAATTGCCCAAGAAATTGGTTTTCCTTTGGTGTTGCGACCTTCTTATACATTGGGAGGCACAGGTGGCGGTTTTGTGGATAGTGCAGAACAATTTAATGATGCCCTTACACACGCTTTGAAGGCTTCGCCTATTCACGAGGTTTTGGTGGAACAAAGCATTATGGGCTGGAAAGAATTTGAATTGGAACTTTTGAGAGATGCCAACGAAAATATTATCATCATTTGTAGCATTGAAAACTTTGACCCAATGGGTATTCACACAGGCGATTCCATCACAGTTGCCCCTGCAATGACGCTTTCTGATGTGCAGTATCAACGTATGCGTGATTTGGCAATAAAATGTATGAATGGCATAGGACAATACGCAGGAGGCTGTAATATTCAGTTTTCTATGCACCCAGAAACCGAAGAAATCATTGTAATTGAGATAAATCCACGTGTTTCTCGTTCTTCTGCCCTTGCTTCCAAAGCAACAGGTTATCCAATCGCCAAAATTTCCGCAAAATTAGCCTTAGGTTATACCTTAGATGAACTCAAAAACCAAATTACGCAAACAACTTCAGCGTATTTTGAGCCAAGTATTGATTATGTGGTGGTAAAAGTACCTCGTTGGAACTTTGATAAGTTTCCAGGAGCAGATAAAAGGCTGGGTTTGCAAATGAAATCGGTAGGCGAAGCAATGGGCATTGGGCGGAATTTCCAAGAAGCCTTACAGAAGGCGTGTCAATCCTTAGAAAATCGCAGAAATGGCTTAGGTGCTGACGGAAAAGAGCTGACAGACCAAGCAAAAATTTTGGAAAGTTTGGAATTTCCGAGTGCGGATAGGGTTTTTCATATAAAAGACGCTTTTACAATGGGAATTTCCTTCCGCACTATCCAAAAATTAACCAAAATAGACAAGTGGTTTCTCAATCAGGTTCAGGAATTGGCGTTTTTGGACAAAGAAATCCAGCAGTTTAGCATTGATAACATTTCCCCTGAATTATTGCTAAAAGCAAAACAAAAAGGCTATGCAGACCGCCAAATTGCACATCTTTTGAGGTGTTTGGAGAGCCAAATTTACCAAAAAAGACAGGATTTAGGCATAAAAAGGCTTTATAAAATGGTGGATACTTGTGCTGCGGAATTTGAAGCAAAAACCCCTTATTTTTACTCTACTTTTTCAGGAATTTCCTTAGAAAATCCCAAAAATTCTTATAATGAATCCATACCAAGCACCAAAAAGAAGATAATTATTTTGGGTGCGGGTCCTAATCGCATTGGACAAGGTATAGAGTTTGATTATTGTTGTGTACACGGAGTTTTAGCAGTAAAGGAATTGGGTTATGAGGCAATTATGATAAATTGCAACCCTGAAACCGTGTCAACTGACTTTGATATTGCAGATAAATTGTACTTTGAACCTGTATTTTGGGAGCATATTTATGATATTATTCTCCACGAAAAGCCAGAAGGCGTTATCGTACAGCTTGGCGGACAAACTGCCCTTAAATTAGCGGAAAAACTAAACCGTTATGGCATCAAAATCATTGGAACATCTTATAAAGCGTTGGATTTGGCAGAGGATAGAGAGCGTTTTTCTATGCTTTTGAAAGAAAATGACATTCCTTACCCTGAATTTGTGGCGGTGCGTACCGCAGAGGAGGCATTAGAAGTGTCCAAAACCTTAGAATTTCCTTTGTTAGTGCGTCCTTCGTATGTGTTGGGTGGTCAAAAAATGAAAATTGTGATAGATGAACAGGAATTAGAGCAACACGTGGTAGAGGTTTTGAATGATTTTCCTGATAATAACATTTTGATTGATAGATTTTTGGATAATGCCATAGAAGCAGAAGCTGACGCAATATGTGATGGCGAAACGGTGTATATTATTGGCATTATGGAACACGTGGAACCTGCGGGCATACATTCAGGGGATTCTAACGCATTGTTGCCTCCTTTTTCGCTTAGTCCAATGTTGATGGAACAAATCGCAAAACACACCAAAAAAATTGCAATGGCATTGGAAACAAGAGGGCTTATCAATATTCAATTTGCCATCAAAAACAACAAAGTTTATATCATAGAAGCTAATCCTCGTGCCTCTCGCACAGTGCCTTTTATTTGTAAGGCGTACCAAAAACCTTATATAAAATTTGCTACGCAAATAATGACAGGCGACAGAAAACTTTCAGATTTTGATTTGGATAAATCTGCAACTTCGTATTTTATTCCTGTAAAACAATCTGACAAACAAGATGCAAAACAAGGTTATGCGATAAAACAACCTGTTTTTTCTTTTAATAAATTTCCAAATGTGAATAAGGAATTGGGACCTGAAATGAAATCAACAGGGGAGGCAATTTATTTCATTGAAGACCTTCAAGATGATGTTTTTTTGAATATTTATGAGGAAAGAAATTTGTATTTGAGTAGGTAGAAGATTTTTAAAAAATTGTAAAACACACTTTTTGGTGTGTTTTATGTTTAATTTTATTTTTTAATAATTAAAAATATGCAAGAACAAGACAATTTAAAATCATTTGTAGAAAATCGTTTTGGTGTAACACAAGAAATATTTTTGCAGGCATTGCAAAACAGTCCAAGTGCTAATGGTTACATCACAGGAGCAATTAGTGAGCTTTTACTAAAAAATCATTTAGAAAGTTTGGGTTATGAGGTTTTGCGTATCAAAGAAAAACCTGCAGGTGGCAATAATGCCAAAAATAGCGAAGCAAGAGGTGATTTTTATATTCGTAAAAACGGAAATCCAGAAAATAAATGGCTTGTAATTGAGTGTAAAGGCTTAAAAAGCAATTCGGAATTTAGAGGCTCAAAATTGGATAATAAAGACAAACTTTTTCGCTTTCTAAAACCTTTGGCTTTTCCAAAAATTGATGCCAAACAAAAAATTTATGATAAAGGACTAAAAGCCTACAATAAAACAAAAGAAGATTGGGAAAAGAAAAATCCAAATAAAAAATTCCCACCTTTTTTGTGGAATGTAGAAAATGCAGGTGCAATAAATGTTAATCTAAATGGTATTTGGAAAGATGAACAAAGCCTAAAAATATGGATTGATAGCCAACCAGATGAATTTTTTACGGAATACGCATATAGAAATGCAGAAGGTGCTATTGTTATATTGGAAACCCATCAGCCAAGTAAAAGAATTGGCGAAATTACACAAATAAATCAAACTGCTCCTTTGGTGAAGGATTTTAATATTATGGCAGTGGATTTGTTTTTGAGGACAGGAAAACACGAATTTGCGTTTATGAATAGTGAAAAAATAAGCCATTCGCCCACCTCACCAGAACATTTGTATCAAAATTATACGATTGATGTTTTGGTGAAAAATGAAAAAACACAACCTGTTTTTACACCGCCTTGGTACAATGATTTTGAAAAACTTGTCCAAGAAACTACACCAAAAACAAGAGAAATAGACGAAAGTCAATTAGATACAAGAGAAATTTTTGATAATTTACACGAATAATTTTCATTTCTCACAAATGTGTATTATATTTGCATAAATAATTTTTTAATTTAAATAAATAAAAAAATATGCAAAAATTTGAAAATATAGAGCAAATATATGCTCATCTTGAAAATAATTGTTTGAATTACAATTATTCTTGTGATATTAAAGACTTATTTGTGAATGAAAATGATACAATAAATCAAAATTTCTATTATTTTGAACAAATAATATTTAATTTTTATTTTTCTAATGAAGATAGTAAAGTTAAACCAACTTTAATATTACCAAACGGAACAGAAATTCCTGATAAAAATAATTTAAGTACTGAATTTTATGATTATCTGAAAAAAAGGCAAAATGAAGTAAAGCACCCATTTTTAAAATCTTATTATTCTCATTTACTTTGGGGATTGAATCAGAAACGTTTTGGTGAAGATGCAATAAATGCATATTTGGAATTAATAGGTATTTATGAAAAAGGAGAAATAAAAAAAAAGGATTTGGATTTTGAAATTTGTAATATTATCACGCATTGTTGCATCATTGCATTTTCCATAAACAGCAAAATAAAAGAGCAATGTAAAACGAAAATGTTAGAAATATTATTTAATTCTTTTGAAAAAAAGGATTATTACACTTTTGCCCCTTTAACAAATTTTGTACTGAACAATTTTAAAAACTTTAAGCCTGAAAATATTGAAAATTTACAAAGTAAATGTTTTTTATTTTTTGATAATTCTAAAGAAGATAATGATTTTGAAAAAATTGAATTATTAAAATTAGGCGAAAAAATAGACCAAAAGCTTAATCTTTTTACACAAAATTGGCAATTAGAAATTGCCAAAGTCTATGAAAAAATGTGTTTTGAAAGGCAAGATTTAGCAAATATTACCTTTTGTTTAAAAGCTTTGGCTATTTATGGAAATTTAGAAATGAAAGATGAAGTTTCAAAACTTCAAGCAAGATATAAGCAAATTAGAGAAGAAATGCAGTTTTCTAAAATATCTGTAAAAATTGATGAATCTGATATTTTGCTTTTTTTTGAAGAAAATAAAAAGATAGCCAATGTTATCAATGATTTTAATACTCTAATGTGTTTATTAATTGGAGATAATAAATATTTTATAATAGATACATCTGAAATAGATGCAGAACTCAATTTTTTTTCTGATACACTTCCTGCAGATATTTTTGATAATAATGGACACAAATCTCAAGAGTTTATTGAAGATGAAGAATTAAGAGACCATAAAATATTATTCACATACTCATCACAATTATCTTTTAAAAGTTTCCTATTTACTAATTTTTTAGAATTGATGTTGAATAAAAAAATTTTAACAATCAATAATTTAAAAGATTTTTTTATCGAGTATTCTTGGTTTGAGCAAGAAATAGAAAAAAAGGTAGCAAATGAAATACATGTCTATAAATGGATTGATTTTATAAATCCTGCATTAAATTCTTATTTTCAGGAATTAGACAAATGGATTGAAAATAGTGAATATGAGCCTAATTTTATTCTTTTTATAGATAGTTTAACCCCAAAAATAGAGGGAATGATAAGGAATATTTTTGAATTTAATGATAAAAATACTTCTAAATTTAAAACAGGGCAAAAGAAAAACCTGACTGTTGAAAAAGATATAAATCAATTGTTTATTGATGACGCAATAACTGAATTAATTGATGAAAATACTTTGTTTTTCCTAAAATTTTTGTTGACAGAAAAAACTGGATTTAATTTGAGAAATAAAGTGGCACATTGTTTAATGGAAAAAACAGACTATAATTTTCAAATTGCAAATCTTTTGTTGCTTGCACTAATTAAATTAAGTAAATTTCAATTTCAAAACGAAGATACAAATGCACCAAACTAACATCTTTGCTCCTATTTCTGAAACCTCTCTCCTCAAAAAATTCTCTGAAATCCACAACAGTATTTATGCCAATGATGGACTTTCAGCACAGCAGGCATTGGACGAAATGCTCAAAGTATTATTTATAAAAGTTTTTGCGGAGAAAGAAAACACACAAGATTTTTTTGTGAGTGTGGAGGAATTTGCAGAAATCAAAGCAGGCAAAAAAAATAAACCTTTTTTGCAACGCATAGAGCATTTATTTCAAAAAACGATAGAAAATTTTGCAGATATTTTTGAGGCAAACGAAAAAATAAAACTAAGCCTTGAAAGTTTGGCATTTGCTGTCAATAAATTGCAAAATATTGATTTTTCAGATACCACAGATGCAAAAGGTTTAGCATTTCAAAAATTTTTGGCAAGTACCGAAAAAGCAGACAGAGGACAGTTTTTTACGCCTGAACCTGTGATAAATTTTTGTGTAGCGTTTTTGCAACCACAACCTCACGAAAAAATTATAGACCCAACTTGTGGAAGTGGCGGATTTTTATTTTCTGCATATCAGTATTTATTAGATAATTTTCAGGTTTCAAAACAAGAAATTATCCCAAATTTATTTGGTATTGACATCAACAAAACGATTGTCAAAATTGCTAAAATGAAATTACTTTTAGAATGTAACACCAATCTTAATATTATTGCCCAAAATTCCTTAGAAGATTTGGACGAATTAGCTTTGTCATTTGGGCAAAAAACAGAAAATCAATTTGATATAGTTTTGGCAAATCCGCCTTTTGGTGCTAAAATTAACAACGAAAATATTACAAAAAAATACGAATTGGGTTACAAATGGCAAGAAAACCAAAGCCCCCCAACCCCCAAAGGGGGAGCAAATACCGAAAATATAACCCAATATTTTAAAACAAAAACATTACACGCAGGACAAACTTTAGAAATTTTATATGTGGAACGTTGTTTGCAACTTTTGAAAGAAGGTGGTAGAATGGCTATTGTGTTGCCTAATGGAATGTTTGAAAATCCTTCTTTGGAATATTTGCGTTTTTTTATCAAGCAAAAAGCAAGGGTTTTGGCGGTTGTTAATTTGCCACAAGAAACTTTTGTGCCTTTTGGTACAGGCGTAAAAACATCTATTTTATTTTTACAAAAAGAAACTAATAAGCCCTCATTTTACTACTCTCCTAATGAATATGAAGCAGGGGAGAAAAAAGTGTTTTTTGGTAGAATAATAAAATTAGGTTATCAAGGCAATAAAAATGCTATCCCAACATATAAAAAAGATGAATTTGGTAATTTTTTGAAAGATGACAACAAAGAACCAATTTTAGACGAAGATTTTAGTCAAATAATTGATGATTATAAAAATTTTCAAAAAACAAACCAAATTGAAACAAAAAATAGCTTTTCTATAAATATTTCAGCACTTAATGGAAGATTTGATTTTGATTATTATGCACCTGAAAATCGTAATTTAATCCAAAAACTTAAAAATCTAAATGCTGTAAAACTTTCAGAAATTTGTGAAATTGTAAAAACTAAAAGCAGAAAATTAGCCCACTTAAATGAATTAGTGGAATATATAGAACTTTCAGACATCAACACGCACAGTTACGAAATCATCAATACAAATACATATTTGGTACATGAATTGCCAAGCAGGGCAAGTTATGAGGTTTTGGAAAATGATATATTAACCTCTGTTGCAGGCAATTCCATAGGTACAGTAAAGCACGCAACTGCATTAGCTACACACGAACATTCAGGTTATATTTGTACAAATGGTTTTCGTATTTTGCGAAACTGTAAAGTGGATTTGTATTATTTATTGTATTATTTACAAAGTGAAATGTTTTTAAAACAGGTTTTTATGTATCGCACAGGTGCAGCAATTCCCAATATTTCGGATTTTGATTTGGGTAGAATTTTAATTTATTTACCAGAAGAAAAAATTTTGAGAGAAATCAGCGAAAAAATGCGTTTCTCTTTTGAACTTCGCAAACAAGCAAAAGAAGAAGTTGAAAAAATATCAGTCGTGTTTTAAATGAAATTAACTATTAACAAAAAAAATGCACACACTCAAAAAAACAAATTCACAGGATTTAGATTTTCAAAAATTAGTCATTGAACTTGACAAAGATTTGGCAATAAGAGATGGCGACGAACATCAATTTTATGCACAATTTAACAAAATTACCAACATAAAACACGTTATAATTGCATTTGAAAATGATTTTCCTGTGGGTTGTGGTGCGATAAAAGAATACGAGGAAAAAATCATAGAAGTAAAACGAATGTTTGTATTGCCTGAAAAAAGAGGAAAAGGCATTGCATCTATGATACTGCACGAATTAGAAATTTGGGCAAAAGAATTAGGTTTTGAAAAACTTATTTTGGAAACAGGTAACAAACAACACGAAGCCATAAACTTATACAAAAAAAACAATTTTCTAATTACCCAAAATTATGGACAATATGCAGGCGTAGAAAATAGCGTTTGTTTTGAGAAAATATTAGGATTTTTAAAATGAAATCTAAAAATTGATAAAAAACATCAAAATTTTTGGTACTAAGTGAATTTACTTGAAAAGTGTTAATATTGTGAAAAAAAGAAAAAATATGGAAATAGCAACATTTGTTTCAGAATTTTTAGGTTTGGGGAATTTATTTTCCATTCGTGAAAT
>JAAFIN010000044.1 GCA_013297825.1 Cytophagales bacterium | reverse complement strand
TTTCTAATAATTTTATTACTAGTTCCTGCAATACCAATATGTCTGCGCTTAATTCCATAAAACAAATTTATAAACTTTTTTTTATAAAAAAAAATAAGTTCTTTTGGACGGGCTAAATAGTTACAATTTCCTATTTCATTATTGAGTGTTTTGATTTGATTAATATCCAAAAACAAAAATTTTAAATTTTTTAATTGTTCCACTCCAACAGGAATTTGTTGGAATTGATTATCACGCAAAAATAATTTATTTAAACCTTGTAATTGTCCCAATTCAATAGGAAGATTTTTAAACAAATTACGCCCTAAATTCAATTCTTTTAGATTTTTTAATTGCCCTATTTCAGTAGGAAGTTTCTCAAATAGGTTATTGTTTAAATCTAAATTTTCCAAATTCTCTAATTGCCCTATCTCAATAGGAAGTTTTTGAAGTTGGTTATTTTTTAAACCTAATACTTTTAATTTTTTTAATTGCCCTATTTCAGCAGGAATATTCCGAAGTCTATTATCTTCAAAACTCATTACCTCTAAATTTTGCAGTTGTCCTATTTCAGTAGGAAGTTTTTGAAGTTGATTTTTATATAAAAACAAACATCTCAAATTTTGTAATTGTCCAATTTCAACAGGGAGACTTTTAAATAAATTATTTCCCAAACTTAAATGATTCAAATGTTTTAATTGCCCAATTTCTGAAGGGATATTCTCTAAACCAACATTATCCAAGTTTATACGTTCAAGATTTGGACATAACTGAATAATAAGACGTAAATTTTTTACGTTTCTTTGATTTACATTCAACCAAGTTTTTTTTGAAAAAGGCTCAAAATTATTCCACAAATTTGCATTAACCAATTCTTTATATGCTTCAATCGTACAATGAAAATGATTTTCAAATTCAGTTTTATAATTTTGAGCAAGTAAAATACCTTCTTCAAAAGTGTTTTCACTTTCCAAAAGCAATAAAATATCGTTAAAAGTAGTGTTTTGCATAAAAATTTTAGTTATTTTCAGTTATATTAAAAAAATCTGTGAAAATCTATAAAATCAGTTTCCCAAACCTGCCATTTTATTTTTCACTCATTTCTAAGAATGTTCTAAAATCGTAAAAGTATGATTTTTTTGGTTTTTTTCAAAAAATATGATTTCTTTGGAAATATTTTACCATTTATCAATTTTCATCAAACACAAAAAGCCCAACAATATGAAAAAAGCATTTTTGTATGTATTATTTTTTTTGTTTTTTAGTTGTGAAAAAAAAAATGACCAAACAAACAATCCTATTTTAGAAAAAGGATTGATAAAAAATCAAACCATAAACATAGCAGGTTTGGATAGAAATTATCATATTTATATCCCAGAAAATTATACAAATGCACCTGTTGTGATGCTTTTTCATGGAAATGGAGGCAGTTATGATGATATGCTGGGTTTTACAGGTGTAAAAGCACCATATAAAATTTGGTTGGACATTGCCCAACAAGAAAATTTGATTATTGTTGTTCCTAATGGCACACTTGGTGCATCTAATTCAAGAGGCTGGAATGATTGTAGAGCAGACGCACCCACTAATCCAACTGTAAATGATGTATTATTTACGACTACATTGTTGGATTTTGTTATTGGAAAATACCAAGCAAACAGCTCAAAAGTTTATGCACTTGGTACTTCAAATGGAGGGCATTTTTGTATTCGTTTGGCACAAGAAATTCCAAACAAAATAACAGCATTCGGTGCAGTAGTTGCTGCTAATGCCAAAAATTCACAATGCACAAATTCCGCCATAAAAGTATCTGCGTTATTTATGAATGGAACTGCTGACCCAATTTTACCTTATAATGGCGGACAAATGGCATCAAATAGGGGAGAAGTTTTATCTGCTGACAACACCATAAATTATTGGGTAACAAGAAACCAAACAAGCACAACACCTGATATTACCAATTTTGTAGATATAAATACAACTGACAACTGCACAATCCAAAAATCTTTATATAAAAATGGAGGAAATAATACCGAAGTTGCACTTTATAAAGTTACAAATGGCGGACATTCAGAGCCAAGTATCGCACAACGTTACAGTCCAACGTTTTTATTGACAGTTGGCAATCAAAATGGTGATATAGAAATGGTAAATGAAATATGGAATTTTTTTAAAAATAAAGTGAAATGAAAATAACTAAATAAATATGTTTTTTGATTGTTTTTGTGAAATTGTATTTTTGTAAAAAACCTCAAAAAAAATCTTAAATATGAAAAAAAATTTAGTGGTATTGACAGGTGCAGGCATAAGCCAAGAAAGTGGAATTAAAACATTTAGAGATTTGGGTGGTGTTTGGCAAACACATAATGTTTTAAAAGTTGCCTCTCTTGAAGCTTGGTATGAAAATCCTGAATTGGTTTTGGAATTTTATAACCAAAGGCATTTGCACGCAGGTACTTGTATGCCTAATATTGCACACACCACATTGAAAGATTTAGAAGATTTTTTTGAGGTAAAAATTATCACACAAAATACTGATGATTTGCACGAAAAAGCAGGTTCAAGCTCTATTTTACACTTACATGGAGAACTCAACAAAGTCAAAAGTGAAGTAAATTACAATGTGGTGTATGATTGGGCATATAACAAAACACTAAAAATAGGGGATTTATGTGAAAATGGTACACAATTACGCCCTCACGTTGTACTGTTTGGGGAAGATGTCCCAAATATCACAAAAGCACGTGAATTGGTACGAGAGGCAGATATTTTTGTGATAATAGGAACTTCTTTGGCAGTTTATCCTGCGTCAGAACTAATAAATTATACAAAAAAAGAAATTCCCAAATTTATTATTGACCCAAATATTCCAAAACTTTCAATTCATAAAAATATTGAAAAAATACCTGAAAATGCTACAATAGGCGTACCAATATTTGCAAATATTTTATTGGAAAAATATTTGTAGAAAAAAGGTCTGCACCGTAGTTTACGAATATCTGACCATTTTTTGGAAAATCACAAATTACACACCATATTTTTTCAACAACTTCACAGCTTCCTCAAAATCCAACAAATGAGCGATTTCCAAAGGACTTTTATTAGATTCAGCTTCTTTGATGGTGGGAGATGCTCCATTTTCCAAAAGAAATTCCATCATTTTCCAATGTTTGCACCTGATACTTTCTATCAAAGGGCTTGTCAAAAACTCAGGATGTTGATAATTCAAATCAATTCCCAAACGAATATAATATCGCACAAGGTCAAAATCATTGTTTTGTACCCCAAAAAACATATCTTTCCAATCGCCACCCATAAAAATTTAATTATTCTTGTTGTTTTATTTTGGTTAAAAAATTAGAAACAAAAACCAAATAAAAAATGTTTTATTTTTAACATTTTACAACTAATTTTTTAGTTGAATAATTATTTAAAAAATAAAAAACAGCATTTCAAAAACATTTCCAAAAAAATAAATAAAAACTTTTTTTTGAAAAAAATTTGTAGAATAAAATTTTGTTATTTATCTTTGCAATTCATTTTGGGAAGATAAGCCCAAAAAGATACCTTCTTTGAAAGAAAAAAGGTAAAAATTATTTCATACAACATAACGGGAGAGTTATAAAATTAACGTTATAAAATCCACGTTATAAAATCAATGTTATAAAAATGTCAGGAATCATTGGTAAAAAATTAGGAATGACCAACGTTTTTGAAACTACAGAAGCCTCTGTTAAGCAAATACCTTGCACGCTTTTATTAGTTGGTCCTTGCGTAGTTACGCAAGTAAAAACCAAAGAAAAAGACGGTTATGACGCTGTTCAACTTGCATACGGTGAGAAAAAAGAAAAAAACACCAGCAAAGCAATGAAAGGTCATTTCCAAAGAGCAAATACCACCCCAAAACGCAAACTTGTAGAGTTTAGAACATTTGGTGCTCACACTTATAAATTAGGTGATGTGGTAAAAGTAGAAGATATTTTTTCAATTGGTGATAAAGTATCAGTAGTAGGCAAATCAAAAGGTAAAGGCTTTCAAGGTGTTGTAAAACGTCATGGATTTAGTGGGGTAGGCGGAAGTACACACGGTCAGCACAACAGATTACGCCACCCAGGTTCAATCGGAGCTTCATCATTCCCTTCACGTGTATTCAAAGGAATACGAATGGCAGGACGTACAGGCGGAGAACGCAAAACAGTCAAAGGACTACGCGTATTGCGTATATATCCACAGGATAATGCAATTTTAGTAAGTGGCTCCGTACCAGGTGCCAACCAATCATACATTACGATTTTAAAATAAGGCACAATGGAATTAGCAATACATACCATTCAAGGAACACCAACAGGTCGTACCATTACTTTGTCTGATAATATATTTCAAGCAGAACTTAACGACCACGCTATATATTTGGACGTGAAACAATTCCTTGCTAATCAAAGACAAGGAACACACAAAACGAAAGAAAGAGCAGAAATTAAAGGCTCTACACGCAAACTCAAAAAACAAAAAGGTACAGGTGGTGCACGTGCAGGTAGCATCAAATCACCTTTGTTTAGAGGTGGAGGACGTGTTTTTGGTCCTCGTCCACGTGATTATCGTTTCAAATTGAACAAAAAACTAAAACTTGTTGCACGTAAGTCAGCACTTAGTTACAAAGCAAAAGAAGCTAATATTATCATAGTAGAAGATTTTAACTTTGAAAAACCAAATACGAAACAATACATCAAATTTTTGTCAGATTTGTCGGTTACAGGTGTTAGAACTTTGTTGCTTACTACAGAGGTAAATAATAATGTGTATCTTTCAAGTCGTAACTTGCAAAAAACAGAAGTAAAACCTTCTCTTTTGGCAAATACGTATGAAATATTGAAAGCAAAAAAACTTATCCTTACAGAAGGTGCAGTAGCAAAGTTAGAAAGTGTTTTTAAAAAATTAGACTAATTTTTTCTAAATAATTTCTAAAAACGTTTAAAAAATATTTAATCATAAAATTTCAAACATTAAAAAAATGGAAATTTCAAGAATTTTAAAACGCCCTTTGATTACTGAAAAAGTTACTAAAATGTCCCCAAAAATCAAAGGAGGAAAAGAAAGATACGCATTTGTGGTGGATATGGACGCTACCAAAGATGACATATCAAAAGCAGTAGCTAAAATGTACGAAGTGGAAGTAGAAGATGTAAATACTTGCATCATCAAAGGCAAACCAAAATCACGTTATAGCAGAGGCGTACAAGTAAAAGGTTATACTTCATCTTTCAAAAAAGCATACGTTACTGTAAAAGAAGGTCAATTTATTGATTTCTACAACAACTTACCTGAATAAAAAATTTGAAAGAATACCTGCTAATTTTGGAGGTTTTTTAATTTGTATAGGTACTCTTTCAAGCATTTAATAATTTTTACAAAAAATAACCTCGTATTTTTGTATGGGCTTAAAAAAAATGAAGCCAATAACACCAGGTTTGAGGTTTAGAATTGCTCCTGATTTCAGCGAGCTTACCCCAAAAGCCAAACCTGAAAAATCGTTATTGGCTCCTTTGAAAAAATCTGGCGGACGTGACGCTATGGGACACCGTTCTATGAGACACATAGGCGGAGGACATAAACGTATGTACCGTATCATTGACTTCAAACGCAACAAACATGGCGTGCCAGGTGTTGTAAATTCAATACAATATGACCCTAACCGTTCAGCTCGTATTGCATTATTGTTTTATGTTGATGGTGAAAAAAGATATATCCTTGCACCAAATGGCTTGGAAGTAGGTACTAAAGTTTTAGCAGGTTCAGGTGTACCACCTGAAATTGGTAATGCACTTCCATTAGGTGAAATGCCACTTGGTACGCTTATCCATAACATAGAAATGCACCCAGGAAAAGGCGGAATTTTGGTGCGTAGTGCTGGAACTTATGCCCAATTACTTGGACGTGAGGGCAAATATGCAATCCTTAAAATGCCTTCAGGTGAATCTCGTATGGTGTTGCTTACTTGTATGGCAACAGTAGGTGTAGTATCAAACCCTGACCACATGAATGTAAGACTCGGTAAAGCAGGTCGTAAAAGATGGCTTGGTCGTAGACCACGTGTAAGAGGTGTAGCAATGAACCCTGTGGATCACCCAATGGGCGGTGGTGAAGGTAGAGCATCAGGTGGACACCCACGCTCTCGCAATGGTCTTTATGCAAAAGGACTTAAAACCCGTAAAAGAAATAAATATTCTAACAGACTTATTAAAGCAAGAAGGAAAAAATAATGGCACGTTCTCTCAAAAAAGGTCCCTATATTCAACATCACTTGCTTAAAAAAGTAGATGTAATGAATGAGTCGGGCAAAAAAAACGTCATCAAAACTTGGTCAAGACGCTCTATGATTTCTCCTGATTTCGTAGGACACACTTTCGCAGTGCATAATGGTAATAAATTTATTCCTGTTTTTGTAACTGAAAATATGGTAGGACACCGCTTGGGTGAATTTTCCCCTACCCGCAACTTCCGTGGACATATTGCTAAAAAAGACAAGAAGAAAAAATAATGGAAGCAACAAAAACTAAAAAGAAAAAATCAGTAGTTATCCGCGAAAGAAAACAAGCGGAAAAAGATTTTCGTGAAGCAAATGCAGGCAATCTTGGAGCATCTAAAGCTATCCTCAGAGATGTGCCTACATCACCACAAAAAATGCGTCTTGTGGCTGACCTTGTAAGAGGTAAAAATGTATTTCATGCCCTTAACCTCCTTAAATTTGAACCAAAAATTGGTGCAAAATATATAGCAAGTTTGTTGAAATCTGCTATTGCTAATTGGAGACTTAAAAATGAAAGTGTTGAACTTGATGATGTTGATTTGTATATCAGCGAAATATTTGTAGATGCTGGTAGAATGTTGAAAAGACTTCGCCCTGCCCCACAAGGTAGAGGACACCGTATTCGCAAACGCTCAAATCACATTACACTCACAGTAGATACAAGAGCTATTGTAACCAAATAATTAACCATTCCACACTATTCTAACATAAAAAATCATGGGACAAAAAGTAAATCCAAATAGCCTAAGATTGGGAATTATTCGCGGATGGGAAGCCAATTGGTTCGCAAGTAAAAACAGTGAATTTGCTCAAAAACTCATTGAAGATACTAAAATTCGCAAATATATCTACCAACGTATCAACGCTAAAAAAGATACTAAAGAAGGTAATCGCAAAGGTAAAGTACAAGAACGTGCCTCTAATAAAGGTAGCATTTCTAAAATTGTTATTGAAAGAAACCCACAAAAAGTTATCATTACTATTCATACTGCAAGACCAGGCGTAGTAATTGGTAAAGGTGGAGAAGACATCAACAACATCAGTGCAGAGCTTAAATCACTCTTTGGCAAAGAAATCCAAATCAATATCTACGAAATCAAACACGCAGAATTTGATGCAAGACTTGTAGGCGAAGCAATTGCTCAACAACTTGAAGGTCGTGTTTCACACAGACGTGCAATGAAACAAGCTATGCAAAACGCAATGAGATTTGCACTTGGTATCAAAGTAAAACTTTCAGGTAGATTGGCAGGTGCTGATATGGCTCGTACAGAACAATACAAAGAAGGACGTGTTCCTTTGCATACATTGCGTGCTGACATTGATTATGCTATATCAGAAGCTCAAACTATCTACGGAAAAGTAGGTGTTAAAGTTTGGATATTCAAAAGAGAAGTTTATGGAAAACAAGACCTTTCTCTTAATGCAGGTGGAGCAATAGCTACTGAAAGAAACAACGGACAACAAGGCGGAAAAAATAACTACGGAGATAATCGTAACAATAGAAACGATAGAAATAATAAACGTGGTGACGGAAATAATGACCGTAATAATAATAACAACCGCAACAATAATAATCGTAACAACAACAACAAAAAACGCTAACCACAATACGCCAAATGAAATAAAATTGAGGGAAACCAATAGGATATCCTTCAATTTTGTTGTGTTATGGACTTGTTCCCAACATAACAAATAAAACAAAAATTAAAAGAAAATTTGTTTTATATATTTTATTAAACGTGTTTTTATTTTTAAATTTTTTTATGTTACAACCTAAAAAAACGAAATTTCGCAAACAACAAAAAGGACGTATTCGTGGATTGGCATCACGTGGATTTAACTTAGATTTTGGCTCTTTTGCCATCAAATCTTTGGAACCTGCACGCCTCACATCTCGTCAATTAGAGGCTTGTCGTATGACAATCTCTCGTGCAATGAAACGTGAAGGGCAAATATGGATAAGAGTATTCCCTGACAAACCTATCACCAAAAAACCTGCTGAGGTTCGTATGGGTAAAGGTAAAGGTGCACCTGAATATTGGGTAGCTCCTGTACAACCTGGTCGCATCATTTTTGAATTGGAAGGTGTATCACGTGAAGTAGCCCAACAGGCTTTGTATTTGGCAGCACAAAAATTACCAGTAAGAACTAAATTTGTAGTACGTAGAGACTACGTTGATTAATATCATGAAAAAAAAAGAAGTTAACCAAGAACTCCGCAACATGACTTTTGATGCTTTGGTGGCACTCCTTAGAGAAGAAAGAGTAAATTTGCAAAAATTAAAATTTGCACACGCCATTACTCCACTCAAAGAACCATTCCGCATTCGTAAAACACGTCGCTATATCGCACAAATTTCTACTGAACTTAAAGTGCGTAATAAACAACGCCAACAGGAATTGAAATTGAGAAAACAACAAACTCCTCAACCTCAAGAAACCCCTCAAAGCTAAAATTTTCCAAAAATTTTTATAAAAAATTTTTACAAAAAAAATTTATATGGAAACAACTAAAAGAAATATACGCAAAGAAAGAGTAGGAAAGGTGGTAAGTGATAAAATGAACAAAACCATCACCGTAAGTGTTGAAACTAAATACAAACACCCTAAATACGGTAAAATTCTTTCTAAAAGTAAAAAATTTATGGCACATGATGAAACCGAACAATGTGGTATCGGTGACACTGTGCGTATTATGGAATGTAGACCCCTTAGCAAAAACAAACGTTGGCGTTTGGTTTCTGTTGTAGAAAAAGCTAAATAAGGTCGTTTTTCATATTTTTAACACCTCAAACATTTTAAAACAATGATACAACAAGAATCCCGTCTAAATGTAGCTGATAATAGCGGTGCTAAACAAGTATTGTGCATTCGCGTACTTGGCGGAACACGCAAGAGATTTGCATCTGTTGGCGACAAAATTGTGGTTACGGTAAAGGCAGCACTCTCATCAAGTAGCCTTAAAAAAGGAACTGTGTCTAAAGCAGTTGTGGTGCGCACACGTAAAGCTGTGCGTAGGTCTGATGGCTCTTATATTCGTTTTGAAGACAATGCTGCTGTATTGCTCAATAACAATGATGAGCCTCGTGGAACACGTATATTTGGTCCTGTTGCACGTGAATTGCGTGAAAAACAGTTTATGAAAATTGTATCCTTAGCACCTGAAGTGCTTTAATTTATTATGAAAAAAAATAAAGCAAAAAGTAAAATCCAACCTAAACTTCACCTAAAAACAGGTGATAATGTACTCATTATCGCTGGTAAAGAAAAAGGTAAAAAAGGCACCGTACTCAAAGTGATTGTTGATGAACTTCGTGCTGTTGTAAGCGAACGTAATATGGTAAAACGCCATATCAAACCTTCTGCTTCTAACCCACAAGGACAAATCATTGAGAAAGAAGCACCTATTCACATTAGCAATCTTATGGTAATTGACCCTGAAACAGGATTGGCTCGTCGCACAGGACGCAAAAGAGATGCTAATGGTAAATTGCAACGTTACTTCAAAGAACACACTTCAAAAAAACCAAAAGCATAAACAGAATAGGTTATTATGATACCACGTCTTAAAGAAAAATATAAAAATGAAATAATGGAAAGCCTCAAAACTAAATTTGGCTTCAAATCCATTATGCAAGTACCCAAACTTACTAAAATTGTAGTAAATAAAGGTATTGGTAACGCAGTACAAGATAAAAAATTGGTAGATGTTGGCGTTGAAGAATTGACTACTATCACTGGTCAAAAAGCTGTTGCGACAATATCTAAAAAAGCAATCTCCAACTTCAAACTTCGTGAAAAAATGCCTATCGGTGCCAAAGTAACACTCAGAGGTAATCATATGTACGAGTTTTTGGACAGATTGGTAACCATCGCACTTCCACGTGTGCGTGATTTTAAAGGTATCAATGACAAAGGCTTTGATTCAAGAGGTAATTATACCTTAGGTGTTAAAGAACAAATCATTTTCCCTGAAATTAGCATTGACAAAGTGGCTCGTATTACAGGTATGGATATTACTTTTGTAACCAATACTGACAAAGACGAAGAAGCATTTGAATTGCTTAAATTACTTGGATTGCCTTTTGCAAGCCTAAAACAAAACTAATTGACTCACAAACATTATTTTATTTAAAAAAATACTATGGCTAAAAAATGTTTGATTGCACGCCAAAATAAACGTGAAAAAACAGTAGCGAAATTTGCGGAAAAACGTGCTAAATTGAAAGCAGAAGGTAATTATGAAGCATTGGATAAATTACCAAAAAATGCTTCCCCAATTCGCCTACACAACAGATGCCTTATTACAGGTCGCCCAAGAGGTTACATGCGTAAATTTGGTCTTTGCAGAAACGTATTCCGTGAAATGGCTTCTGATGGAAAAATTCCTGGAATAACTAAAGCAAGTTGGTAAAATTTTTTTTGTTTTCTAAAAAAAAACACTAATTTTGCGTTCCTAAATTTTAAGGAACGCAATAACCCTTTTTATATATATGCTTACTGACCCAATAGCTGACTATTTAACACGTGTGCGTAATGCAATTACCGCAAATCACCGCATTGTAGAAATACCAGCATCTAATATCAAAAAAGAAATAACAAGAGTGCTTTTTGAAAAAGGATATATCCAAAATTATAAATTTGAAACAGAAACCCCACAAGGTTCTATCAAAATTGCTTTGAAATATAATTCTGAAACAAAAGAATCTGCTATCCTAAGTCTTCAACGTGTAAGTCGTCCAGGCTTGCGTAAATATGTGGATAAAGACAACCTTCCACGTGTAATCAATGGCTTAGGTATTGCAATTATTTCCACCTCAAAAGGTGTAATCACAGACAAAGAAGCTCGCACTTTGGGTGTAGGCGGTGAGGTTCTGTGTTATGTTTACTAAAAATCATAATTCTTATAACGTTTGTATAATAACATACGACTAAAAGTATAATTATTATATATTTCGTCTTAAATTTTTAACAACAATGTCAAGAATTGGAAAATTACCAATAGCTATCCCTGCAACTGTAACACTTACAGTTGACACTAATCATATAGTGACGGTTAAGGGACCCAAAGGTACACTTACACAAGCTATTGACCCAGATATCAACGTAACTGTTGAGAATGGGGAAGTTACTTTTACACGCCCAACCGAACAAAAAAGACACAGAGCTATGCACGGACTTTATCGTGCATTGACTAATAATATGATTGTTGGGGTAACAGAAGGCTACAAAATTAGCCTTGAAATCGTGGGGGTTGGTTTTAAAGCAGAAGTAATACCTACCAATGTATTACAACTTAGCTTGGGCTACTCACACATTATCTTTTTTGCAATTCCGCAAGAAGTAAAAGTAACTGCGCTTACTGAAAAAGGTAAAAACCCTATCGTAACGCTGGAATCCATTGACAAACAACTCTTAGGGCATATCGCAGCGAAAATCAAATCACTGCGTAAAGTTGAGCCTTACAAAGGTAAGGGTATTCGTGAAGTGGGTGAAGTTATTCGTCGTAAAGCTGGTAAAACCGCTAAAAAATAATTAAAACTATGGCTGTATCTAAATCAGATAGAAGAATTAAAATTAAAAGAGGTATTCGCAAAAAAATATCAGGTACTACGAATAGACCTCGCCTCAGCATATTCCGCTCCAATACAGGTATATATGCACAAGTAATTGATGATGTAAAACAAGTTACACTTGCAAGTGCATCTTCTAAAGATATTGACCCTAAGTCAAAATCTGCAAATATTGAAACCGCAATAGCAGTAGGAAAACTTCTTGCTGAAAAAGCAAAAGCACAAGGTATCTCTACCATCGTGTTTGACCGCAATGGTTACCTTTATCATGGCAAAGTAAAAGCATTTGCAGAAAGCCTACGTGCTAATGGTCTTATCTTCTAAACCCCTTGAAAAAATAAAATGATAAAAGCTAACGTAAAATCTCGTATTGTACGCCCAACTGCTGAAAGTATGGCAAGTGTAACCATAGAAAAATTGGTGGCAGTTAATCGCGTAGCAAAAGTAGTAAAAGGTGGTCGTAGATTTAGTTTCTCTGCTATTGTTGTAGTAGGTAATGGTAAAGGAATTGTAGGTTATGGACTTGGCAAAGCCAACGAAGTAAGTGATGCAATTGAAAAAGGAAAACAAGATGCGAAAAAAAATCTTATTACTGTTCCTTTGCTTAAAAATACAATACCACACGAAATCTTAGGAAAATATAGTGGAGGTCTTATCCTTCTCAAACCTGCTGCACCTGGTACAGGTGTTATCGCAGGTGGTGCAATGCGTGCTGTATTGGAAAGTGCAGGTATCAAAGACGTATTGGCAAAATCTAAAGGCTCATCTAACGCTCACAATGTAGTAAAAGCTACTTTTGATGCGCTTCTGAGAATGAAAGCACCACACATGGTTGCTATGCAACGTCAAGTATCACTCAAAACCGTATTTAATGGCTAATTTTTATGGCAAAAGTAAGAATCAAACAAGTAAGAAGCACTATAAAACGCCCTGAAACCCAAAAACGTACTATTCAAGCATTAGGATTGGGTAAAATTAACCGCACTGTGGAAGTAGAAAATACCCCACAAATTGCAGGTATGATTAGAAAAGTGGCTCACTTGATTTCTGTTGAAGAAATCGTATAACCCAAAAGACAAAAACAAAAGAGATTTTTTTATAAATTATTTTTTTAAATAAATAAAATTTTAGTTTAAAAATTCAAAAAATTAGAAAACTAAAATAATTTCCTAAAATAATTTTACATCTCTTTTGATTTTTGTTTATATCTTAATATCTAAATAAATTTCTAAAGAATTTTATGAATTTACATAGTTTAAAACCCGCAAAAGGTTCTGTAAGGAAAAAAACACGTGTAGGACGTGGGCAGGGTTCTGGCGGTGGAGGCACCGCAAAACGTGGACATAAAGGGGCTAAATCTCGTTCAGGTTATAGTCGCAAAATCGGTTTTGAGGGTGGTCAAATGCCTTTACAACGTAGATTGCCAAAATTTGGTTTTACAAATATCAACCGTGTAGAATACAAAGGTGTTAATCTTCACATGATACAAACACTTATTGAAAAAACAAGTGCAACAGTTGTAGATGTTGAATTGATGGCAAAAAAAGGTTTGGTAGATAAAAATGAATTGGTAAAAGTTTTGGCTACAGGTGAATTGACATCTGCAGTTGAAATTAAAGCACATGCTTTCTCTAAAACTGCTTTGGAAGCTATTGAAAAAGTAGGCGGAAAAGCAACGCTCATACCAACATATAAACTAAAATCAGAAGATACTAAATTTGCAGAACTTCCAAGAAAAGCTAAAAAAGAAGCTAAAAAAGACGAAGCTAAAAAATTAAGTAAAGCTACTGATTCCACAAAATAAATCGCACAATAAAATCGCACACCATATCTAAAATTTTGGTATGAATAAGTTTTTTGAGACAATCAAAAATATTTTTAAAATAGAAGAATTACGTAATCGTATTCTTTATACACTTTTGTTGTTGGTCGTGTTTCGCTTAGGCTGTGCTATTGTATTGCCTGGTATTGACCCTACCAAACTTCAAAATTCAGGAGGTACAGTATTTGGTATGTTAGACAATTTCTTAGGTGGAGCTTTTCTAAAAGGTTCTATCTTTGCATTGGGTATTATGCCTTATATATCTGCGTCTATCATTGTGCAACTTTTGCAAGTCGCAGTGCCTTCTTTCCAAAAAATGCAAAAAGATGGTGAAGCAGGACGCAAAAGACTTAATCAAATTACTCGTATATTAACCATTGGTATTACCCTTGCACAATCAACTGGATACCTCACTACTACGGTAATGACACAAAATCCAGGTGCAATTACTATCAATCCTACTTTTTTTATTATTCAATCAATGATTCTTATCACAACAGGAACTATTTTCTGTATGTGGTTGGGTGAAAGAATAACTGAAAGAGGCATTGGAAATGGTATATCTATGTTGATTATGATTGGGATTGTATCTCGTTTTCCTACTGCAATCGTACAAGAAACCTTTGCACGTCAAGCAGGTGGAGTAAGTGGTTTGCTTGTTTTTATGGTTGAAACTGTAGCATTATTCTTCATTGTGTTGGCGGTTATTGCACTTACACAAGCGGTTAGAAAAATACCTGTGGAATACGCAAGACAAGTAATTGGTAATAAAGTATATGGCGGACAACGCCAATATATCCCTATCAAAGTTAATTCTGCTGGGGTTATGCCTATTATTTTTGCACAAGCATTGATGTTTATTCCTGCATTAGTACCTACAATTCTTCCAAATAATGAATATGCAATGGGTTTTGGAGCAATGTTTAGCAAACAAACAACATTTGCGTATAGTGCTTTATTTGCATTTTTGATTATTATTTTTACGTATTTTTATACTGCTATCCAAGTGGATCCTGTACGTATTTCAGAAGACATCAAAAGAGGAAATGGCTTTATACCAGGTGTAAAACCAGGTCAAGAAACCACAGATTATATTGATAATATTCTTTCATTGATTACTTTCCCAGGTGCTATATTTTTGGCAGTGTTGGCAATATTGCCAGCGTTTGCGGAACAGGCAGGTATTCAACAAGAATTTGCACAGTTTTTTGGTGGAACTTCTTTGCTTATTATGGTGGGGGTTATTTTGGACACATTGCAACAAATAAATAGCTATTTGCTAAGTAGTCGTTATGATGGTTTGATGGACACAGAAAAAGTACAAGGAGAAGCAGGTATAGCTACTGCGGTATAAAAAATATGGGATTCACGCAAAAAAAAACTATTTTGTATAAAACAGTTGATGAAATCAACCTCATCAAACAAAGTGCTGATTTGCTTGGAAGAACACACGGTGAAGTTGCGAAAATGATACAACCAGGTGTAAAAACTATTGATTTGGACAAACGTGCAGAGGAATGTATTAGAGATAATGGTGGAATACCATCTTTCAAAAATTTTGATGGAGGCGTAAAAACACTTTTTCCTGGTTCCCTTTGTATTTCAGTCAATGATACAGTAGTGCATGGTATTCCAAGCAAATATGTATTAAAAGATGGTGATGTGGTTTCAATAGATTGTGGTGTTATCCTCAATGAATTTCACAGTGATAGTGCTTATACATACGGAGTAGGGAATATTTCAGAAGAAAAAAGAAATCTTTTGTTAGCAACCAAAGAATCTTTGTATGTGGGAATTGCACAAATGTTGCCTGAAAATAGAATAGGAGATGTAAGTTATGCCATTCAAAATTTTGTAGAGAAAAAAGGTTATTCTGTTGTAAGAGAATTGGTAGGACACGGTATAGGTCGCAATCTCCACGAAGCACCTGAAGTACCAAACTTTGGTAAAAAAGGTGTGGGTGCTATGATGAAAAATGGACTTATAATTGCCATAGAACCTATGGTTAATTTAGGGAAAAAAGAAGTAAGGCAACTCAATGATGAATGGACGATTGTTACACGTGACCAAACACCTTCCGCACATTTTGAACACACAGTTGCGTTTTATGATGGAAAAGCAGAAATTTTAACTACCTTTGCATATATAGACGCAGTTTATTCAATATAAATTTTAAAAAATTATGGCAAAACAAGCCCCTATTCAACAAGATGGTGTCGTATTAGAAGCACTTTCTAATGCGATGTTTTTAGTAGAGTTGGAAAATGGACACCAAGTTATCGCACATATATCAGGAAAAATGAGACAAAATTATATCAAAATTTTGCCTGATGATAGAGTAAAACTTGAAATGTCCCCTTATGACCTTACTAAAGCTCGTATATCATACAGATACAGGCTCAACGAATAAGATAGAAAAATAGAATAATAATAATTCATAAAAAATTCTTTTTTTGTATTTTATGTAAAAGTCTATTATCAAAATAAAATGTGAAATAAAAATTTTTAATAAAATTTCATACATAAAACAATGAAAGTTAAAGCATCTGTAAAAAAACGCAGTGAAGACTGCATCATAGTTCGTCGTAAAGGCGTTCTTTATGTAATTAACAAAAAAAATCCAAGATATAAACAACGTCAAGGTTAATATTTATGGCACGTATAGCAGGGGTTGATATACCCGACAAAAAAAGAGGCGAAATTAGCCTCACCTACATTTATGGAATTGGTCGCAGTTCCTCACGTAACATTTTGAAAAAGGCAAATGTGTCTTTTGATAAAAAAGTTGCACAATGGTCTGACGAAGAAGCTAACGCTATTCGTAACATCATTAACAGCGAGTTCAAAGTAGAAGGTGCTTTGAAATCAGAAGTACAACTTAGCATCAAACGTTTGATGGATATTGGTTGCTACCGTGGCATTCGCCACCGCAAAGGTTTGCCTGTTCGTGGTCAAAAAACCAAAAATAATGCACGTACGCGCAAAGGAAAACGTAAAACCGTTGCTAACAAGAAAAAAGTAACTAAATAACACCTAATCATATATTGTATTGGTTTTAGTTTTTTGAAGTTTTTAAATTTTATGATTAAACAAATAAAATTTGATTTTAAAATTTAATTTTTTCAAAAAAATATTATCTAAATAACAATATAATAAAATTATCTTATATGAGCCAACAAAAACGTAAAGATAAAGCTAAAAAAAGAGTTGTAGTGGTAGAAGCACTTGGTCAAGCACACATAAAAGCCTCTTTTAATAACATCATCATCTCTATTACCAATATGTCAGGTCAAGTAATTTCTTGGGCTTCTGCTGGTAAAATGGGTTTCAAAGGGTCTAAAAAAAATACCCCTTACGCTGCACAAGTTGCTACTAAAAACTGTGCGGAAGTCGCTAAAACACTTGGCTTACGTAAAGTAGAAGTCTATGTAAAAGGACCTGGTGCAGGACGTGAGTCTGCAATCCGTACTTTACAGGCTTGCGAATTGGAAGTTATATCAATCCGTGATGTTACACCATTACCTCACAATGGTTGTCGTCCTCCAAAACGCAGACGTGTTTAATCCTCAAATTTTGTAAATTTTTATGAAAATTTTTTAGGTGTAAATATTTTATTTTTACAATAAATGTATTTATATTTGCACCTCAAAATTTTTTAATTTTTTTTAATCGTTTTTACACATTTTGTAATTAGATTCTATAGGAATTTAATTACCTTATATCCCTAATATAATGGCACGATATAATGGTCCAAAAGCAAGAATTTCTCGCAGATTTGGCGAGCAAATTTTTGGCTATCAAAAAGCTGCTGACAAAAAGAAATACCCTCCTGGTCAGCACGGTAAAAATAAGCGTCGTAAGGTTTCTGAGTACGCTGTTCAATTAGCTGAAAAACAAAAAGCTAAATATATTTATGGTGTTTTGGAACGCCAATTCTCTAATTTATTCAAAAAAGCTGCACGCAAAGAAGGTATCACTGGGGACAACCTCCTCAAATTCTTAGAAGCACGCTTAGATAACACCGTTTATCGTTTGGGTATTGCAAAAACTCGTCGCGCTGCAAGACAACTTGTTTCTCACAAACATATTCTTGTGAATGGTGATGTAGTTAATATTCCTTCTTACACGCTTAGACCTGGTGATGTAATTTCAGTACGTGAAAAATCTAAATCATTGGAAGCTATTACACACAGTGTAGCAGGTGCTAATGCACGTAGATTTAATTGGCTTGAATGGAATGGTACTGACTTGGCAGGAAAATTTGTAATGTATCCTGACCGTGAACAAATCCCTGAAAAAATCAATGTTCAACTTATTGTTGAGTTGTACTCTAAATAATAATTTTTTTCTTATTTTAGATTTAAGTTTTAAATTTAAGAAAATATTATTTTTTATAATACACAAAAACAAAATTTTGTACCAAATATAAATCAACAGAAAAACAAATATTTTTTATTTTTTTTCAAAAAATATTTGTTTTTTCAACCCCTAAAACTCAATATAACCCTTATGCCTTTATTATCATTCCAAATGCCTGATAAGGTTTTGATGGAGAAATCTACTGATTTTAATGGAATGTTTGAGTTCAAACCTTTGGAAAGAGGTTTTGGTGTTACCATAGGAAATGCTATTCGTCGTGTGCTTTTGTCTTCTTTGGAAGGTTATGCTATCACTTCAATACGCATCTTAGGTGTGCAACACGAATTTTCTGCCATCAAAGGTGTAGTACAAGATGTTTCTGATATTATTCTAAATTTAAAACAGGTTCGTTTCAAAAAAATCACTGAAGAAACCCCTGAGAATAAAATCACGGTTTATGTCCGCAATCAAGAAGTATTTTGTGCAGGTGATATTGCAAGATTTACTAATTCTTTTGAAATATTAAATCCTGATTTGGTAATTTGTAACTTGGATACTTCTGTAGATTTTGAAATGGAAATCTATGTAGAAAAAGGTCGTGGTTATGTGCCATCTGAAGAAAACCGCCCCGTACAGGCAAGTGAAGGCTATATCTCAATAGATTCAATTTTTACACCTATCAAAAATGTTAAATATAGCATTGAAAATACACGTGTAGAACAAAGAACTGACTATGAAAAACTACTTTTGGAAATTGAAACTGATGGTTCAATCCACCCAGAAGAAGCTCTAAAAGGTGCTGCACATATTCTTATTCAGCATTTTATGTTGTTCTCTGACCAAAATTTTGCGATTGAAACCGCAAAACGTGGTGAAGCTACTGAAGAAGTTGATGAGCAATTCTTACAAATGAAAAAATTACTCAAAACGCCTATTGCTGACCTTGAGCTTTCTGTACGTGCTTATAACTGCCTCAAATCTGCTGAAATTAAAATTTTGGGTGATTTGGTGAAATTAGAAATTAATGATATGATGAAATTCCGTAATTTCGGTAAAAAATCATTGATGGAACTTGAAAATCTTGTTCACGAAAAAAATCTTTACTTTGGTATGGACGTGAATAAGTACAAAATTCACGAAGATTAAAATTTATATTAAATTTATATGAGACACGGTAAGACTTTCAACCATTTAGGACGCACTTCAACACACCGTAAGGCAATGCTTTCTAATATGGCTTCCTCCCTTATCATGGAAAAACGTATTGTTACTACGCTTGCTAAAGCAAAAGCGTTGCGTTCGTACGTTGAGCCTCTTTTGAATAGGTCAAAAGAAAATACTATGCACTCCCGTCGTACAGCTTTTAGTTATCTCCAAAATAAATTTTCTACCAAAGAACTTTTTGATGTGATTGGTGAAAAAATTGGTGATAGAAAAGGTGGCTATACACGTATTATTAAACTTGCTCCTCGTTTGGGTGATAACGCTTCAATGTGTATGATGGAAATCGTTGATTTCAATACTACGCTTACAGGTGGAAGCTCAGAAGGAAAAGCTAAAAATAGAACTCGTCGTGGTCGTGGTGGTAAAAAAGGTGGTAATGATACCCCTGAAGTAAAACCTACTGAAACCAAAGAAGGTGATGCAGTAGTTGCATAATTTTTGTTTTTCTATCATAAAAAAACCTTTCTATGTGAAATAGAAAGGTTTTTTTTGTTTTTTATTTTTTAGAAAGTGCCTTTTCTAATTTTAAAATAATTTGAAATTATAAAAGAACTTTTGCAATATCAACACCATAAAAATAAAAAACACACCCAAAAACCTACATTTTATTGTAAATTTTTGAGTGTATTTTTTTATCTTTCAGACTTTCAAAAAAGAGTGTAACCACTTTCATACATTTTGGGAGTCGAACCCAAAACCATTACATTTTGCAAATTTACGATTTTACGTTTTGCATTTTACGTTTTACATCATTGATTTGACATTTTGAAAAAATGTTGCATATTATTGCGGTATAACGATATTATTTCAGCCTCGCAGGGGCTTATTGTATTATTGGGAACACACACCTACACAAATTAAGCATAATTTGTAATGTTTTCTATTCATCTGAAAGAATTTCTTTTTAGTGTTAGTCCAAAGCAAGATTATCTACATCATTTGGGCTAAAACTCAATTCTATGGTTTCTTGGTTAAGAATTTCTATTTTGCTTTGTGCCTCACGCATAGCACGCTTATAAAAGTTAATTTTTTCTTTGATGTCTTTGCTTGCGTACAATGGACGATATTCTCTTATCACTTGTTTGCGGTTGTCGCCCACAGTTGTCCAATTATTTGTTTTGGAGGGTTTGGTGCGTGGTAAAAGTGTTTCATACACTTCTTTGAGAAGTTTGTTGTTGTGCATTTCTCGCACTGTGTTATCAATGTTGTTGGTGCGATTAAATGAAGCAATTTTTGCGTTAATTTCAGCAGAATATTGCAATGAAAGTTCTAATTTTTCCATCACTTGTTCCAATGTAAAACCATCACCTTCTGCGGTTTGTATGCCATCTTCAAAGGTATTTCCTGCAATAATACGTGTTTTTGCGGTACGTTCCAAAGTACCTACTTGCATCGCAATCTCTTTTTTGAGTCGCAAGGCTTCTATAATTCTGATGTTGTGCATAATATAATAAATGGTTGAGTTTTTTGTTTTGGTGTCATTGTGTAACAATTTGGCAGAATGACAAGATTATTTTTTTGATTTAAAATTATTAAAAATAGCTTAATTTAAAAAATTGGTATATTTTTGATACAAAAAATCTATTTTATCATCTTTAAAATTGAAAGATTGATTTTCATTATTTTCTTCGTTGTTGGTGTTAGAAAAATGCTTTTACAACTGCAAAAATAGCACAAAAACCCTTATAAAAAACTAATGCTTTTATAATTTCCAATGCTTACGTGCATTTTTCCACCAACAACTTATCAGCGAGCAAGCCCTGTCTATGCGTTGTTGGTGACGAAAAATGCTTTTACATTTGTAATAATATTATCTTTTGTGCTTGTTTGGGTAACAGATGTATAATTGCAGTGTGCTTGCATTTTTCTAAACACGCAACAACGGTACAGGTTTTTTCGTTTGGTAACACCAACAAAGGTAAAAAAAAAGAAAGTTTTTTGAGTTTGTTTTTTTGGTTTGTTTAGTGTGTAATTCCAAGTGTAATTTCTTGTTCTTCGGTTATATCTTCATTGCATTGAAACCACATATCCTGATGAAAGTCCCAATAATTTTTAGCAATAATTGTACTTTTTTTGTCTTTTTTCTTAATGATATAATTCCAACCCAAATCACCTTGTATGTCTATCTGCAAAACGCTATAATTTTTAAAATTTTCAATATTGCAATACATTATACTTTGAGGTAATGTTTTAGTTTCTTTATCAAATTCTTTTGTTTCACAAGGTATTAGTTTTGTTACTTCCAATATTTCAACTTCCAATATTGCTTTTTTTTCGCCAATTTCCAATATTTTTGTTTTTGAACACAAGCAAAATCGCATAGATTCAATGCCTTCGTCACTATAAAAAGAAAAATATGGGTCAAAATAAATAACCCAGAAATTATGAGATACATCTATTTTTAATCCTCCAAAAATAGATATTTTATATTTTTCGCCAACAATAGGGATTTCTGCTAATAATTCTTGTCCAATTTCGTTTTTTGAGGTTTCATTGTGCCAACCACCTGTTATTGCTATAATTTTTTGTGGATTTAATTCATAATCATAATAACTTTCATGACCACAATTTGGTTTTAGGGTGAAAATTTCTTTCATTTGGTTGATTTTTGTTTAAAAAATTAGTTGTCATCACCAATTTGATAAAAAATAATTTCATCAATATAAAAACAACTTTCCATATCACGCCCATTTATTATTACCACACCATTATCTTTCCAATTGACATTTTTAACATCTTTTATTGTATAAAATACATGATTTTTATCAAATGTACTTAACCACATATCCAAATCATTTAAAAAGTTGTTTACATCATTTACTCTGTAATGGGGTGCGTGTATTCTAAAAAAATCAATACATTCTTCTTTATTAACTTTTTTGTAATTAATACGTTCAAATTTCCATATATAGTTTTCATTCCACTTAATATGAGAAAACAATGTAGTTATGAATATTTTAAGTGCATCTTCTGGATTATCAATTTTGTTGTTTGTATATACTTCTTTATCTTCATCAAAGGAAAATGCTATTTTTAATTTATCCCATTTTTCTTTCCACTCCCAATTTCCTAATGGTTTAAAAATCCAATGAAACTGATTATAATTCATCAAATATAAATCATTGTGGTATGTAGTGTCAATATATCCTTTAAATTGAATCCAATTTAAAAATAAACGAGAACTCCCAAAAAAACCTTCACTATAGTCTTCTATATAATCCAAAAGAGTCCTTTCCATGATATTTTTTTATGATTGATAATTTGGTTTTAGGGTTAAAATTTCTTTCATTTGGTTGATTTTTTACTTTAAAAACACACACTACCACAACAATTATAAGCAGATACATTGTTATTTTTATTTTCTGCATCTCTTGTAGTAAATTGCCAATTATTACAAGGTTGATTTTCAACTGAAATCTCAAAACCATTTTCAAAAGTTAAAAATAAAAACCCTTCTTTGTCAGCTTTGGCTTCCTTTATTGCAGTTTGTTCATTCCACAAATCATAAAATAATGCAAGGGTTTCAAACGTATTAGATTTTAGAACATTGGTTTGATTGTATTTTTGTATTTTAAATTCATAGCAAAAATCTAAATAACTTTCGTGTTTATCATCAAAAATAATATGCATAATACCACTAAAAAGCATTTTTTTAATTTTATAACCTTCTATTGGCAATTCATAATATTGTCCTTTTTCTTTTAGTTTTTGCATTTTTTTATTTAAAAATATTGCTATAAAAAAAACGTACCAACGGGCTTTAGCCTATTGCCTCCTGCACAACAGGCTAAAGCCCATTGGTACGTAGATAAGCTTTAATCCACCAAAAGTTTTGTAACTTTTGCAGGATTTGATGCCCATTTGAAATCATAGATTTCATCAATAGGATTTTCTTTAAGGTCAGTAGGCAATTCTTCTACAATCGTAATATTTTGAGCTTCTGCTTTCAGTTTCAAAAGATTACCAACTGTAAGTTTGCTTGATAATTTAGCCAAAATCGCCTCTACGCCTGCCAAATTCATATTTTGTACGATTTGACCACCAAAAGGCATTTCAAGCCAAACTATTTCGTTTGCTTCCACATCAAGCACCCCAAACATCATACCTTTGGTTAATGTTTGCGTAATACGTACCTGATGTTGCACGCAAGATGGGTCATACGCAACACCTGTTTTTTCAGATATTTTCATTGGAAATTTACTATTCATCCAACCTATCACCATATTAGGCGTAATAGCACCATTACTGTATGCGTTACAAGTAAATGACACATATTTTGCTTTCGCTTGTCTAAGTGCATTTACATCTATTTCAATGTATTCTGCAGTTCCCACTTTTTCAGGAATACTACGAATATCTCCACTATGTTTGCAACCAAGAGGCGAAAGATGCGAATAAGAACAATATTGCGTAGTGTTTTCGTATTGAATGGCACAACTTAAATCCATATCCATGTGTTGAGCAGGCAAACCATTTCCCCATTGCATAAACAAACGCACTACACCACCTTCCACAGGAAAACGTGTTCCCATCAATGCAGAAGGCAAATCTTGCACATTTTCACCTCTGTCGCCTATTGACACAGGAATATAAAATAATGTTGGGTCAATAAACATAGTTTTGCTGGTCGTTTCTTGGCTCGCAAAACGTTTTTTCATTGCCAACACACACAAATCTTCTATCATTGTTTGCATACCAACAAGTTGTTTGCTGTCATACAATTTTAGCAATTCATTTTTTGGAATGGTTTTGCTAATACCTCCAAGCGGTTTTACGATACGATTTCCTTGTGTAAAATATTCTTTTGCGTACATATTTAGCGTAAATACAAGACGTGCAGGCACTTTGTCAATGATTTCAGCGAAAGCATTTACAGTATTTTCTGCACCAAACCAAAGCATATTGGCAAACAATGAGCGTGCAAATAATCCAGGACGTTGTTTTAAGAAACCAAATGTTTTTTCTTCGTCAGCTTTCAATCGGTAAAAATCAACTCTACCTTGCCACACGGTATAATTTTCATTATAAAATGTATCCAAAATTTGTTTTAATTTTTCAAAACCTGCTTTTTTGCTGTATTCAGGCAAACGCAATGCACGTATAAATCTTACCCACATACCACGTTTTGGGTGCATAGCTTCACATATTTTTTCTACGTCCATTTTCAAACCATTGAGCCAAGTAGCCACTACACCGCACATTGTACGTGAATAATGCAATTTGATTTCATTTTTCAATGCCAAAAATTCTTTTGCATTTTTTGCACTTTTGTCTAAAGGTTTATGCAGATTTTTGTTGTTTGCATTTTTACGTTTCAAGATGGTTTTTGGCTCTACAATTTGCAAAAATCCTGTGCGTTTGAACCACAAATAACGCAAAATATCCACAGGCGAAGAAAATAATTTTTGTGCGTCTTTGGTTTTTCCTTGTTCTATCAACAAATCAATCACCGCCATAAGCGTTTCTTTCATACCAATATTTACATCTTTTGGCAATGCCAAATTTTGCAAAAGGATTTTCAAGCTGTCCATTTGGGTCGCATCAAGGGCAGTTTTGGAAGCCAATAAATCCACAAAAAACTCATCAACTTCTTTTTCAGTCCAAAGTTCCAATACTTTTAATTTGCTACCTTGTCCTGTTGCCTCCAATTTTCCAAATTCAAAAGGCGTACCGCAAAATGGACAACCATTATAACGTTCCAACGGAAATGTATCAGCAGGAATTATGTGTCCGCATTGCAATTTTGTACCTTTTGCCCCAAAAATATTTGCAAAAAATACCATAATATGGTCAATTACGCTTTCATTAGTAGGCACGTCCCAACCTTTCACAAGTGGCGTCCAATTTTTATTGACACCTGTGAGTTCTGCAAATTTGTTTAAAATATCAAGTTGTTTTGGAGCAACAAGTTGATTTAATGCGTGTAATAATTCCTCTGACACACCAAAGCCTAATTTTCTCAAATTAGCGACTAATGTTGTGGTGCTTCCTTTAAGTTTGTAGGACGCATCAGCTACACGCAATTCGGTAGGAATAAAAAGTGCTTGTTGGCGAATTCCTACATTGAATATTTGGTTCATACATTTAAAAAAATTAAAAATTAGATAATTACGTTGCTTTTTTATTATGAGTAAAGTTAGAAGTAAGCAACATTTGACCTTCTTTTAATAATGAATGATGAATGTTTAATTATGAATTAAACAGCCATTTCTTCACAATATTTTAAAACAAAATTTATAAGATAATTTCCCAACTTGGTTTTTGGTTATCAGTCAAATGCCTTTTCAGGCGAGAAGTAAATTGGTTTTGACCTTATAAATTTTTTTGGCGATGCAGGCAGGAATCGAACTTGCGTCTGGGGTCTGGAAAATTTTGGAGTAAAATTTCATTGACCTTTTGGAGGTAATTTTAAAATTTAAAAAAGTCCCCCGTGATACCATTACACTACTGCATCAGATAATTAAGAATTAGAAATTAAGAATTAGGAATTAAACAGCCACTTTTCATTTGTTTTTTTGTTTAAAAATTTTAGATAATGATATTACTTTTTTTTACAAAGAAAATAGAAGTAAGCAATATTTGACCTAAAAATTTGTGATGTAGACAGGAATCGAACCTGTGCCTTAGCCAAGGAGTAAGACTTAATTGACCTTTACAAGTAATTTTAAACCTGGTCAAAGGGCTACGTGCTACCATTACACTACTACATCAATTTTCATTTATTTTTTTCTTTCTTTTTTCGTCTTTTGTTTTTCTTTTTTATAAAAAAACCTACAAGATAATTCCCCAATTAAGTTTGAACCCTAATCAAGTGCCTTCGCAGGCGAGAAGTAAATTGGTTTTGACCTTGTAGTTTTTTTTGTGAAGCAGGCAGGACTCGAACCTGCGACCCCCAGAACCCTGTTATATATTAGAAGTAAATTTTTTTTGACCTTATTTAGATAATCAAAAAATTTTTTTACTGGTGCGCTACCGTTCTACGCTACTGCTTCAAATTAAATTAAGAATTAAACAGCTATTTTTCATTTATTTTTTCTTTCTTTTTTCGTCTTTTATTTTCCTTTTTTTATAAAAAAACCTACAAGATAATCCCCCAACTTGGGTTTGAGTGACAGTCAAGTGCCTTTTCGGGCGAGAAGTAAATTGGTTTTGACCTTGTAGTTTTTTTGTGAAGCGGGTGGGATTCGAACCCACGACCTTTTTTGGGTAAAAAAAATTGGAAGTAAAACTCATTTGACCTATCACGCTTGATAATGCTAAGTTTCCTGCTCTAACCACTGAGTTACCGCTTCATATTAAATTAAGAATTAGGAATTAAGAATTAGGAATTAAAAATGTTTTTTATTGTTTTTTCCTGATACCTGTTTCCTGACACCTGTTTCCTGATACCTGTTTCCTAATATCTGTTTCCTGACACCTGATTCCTGACACCTGATTCCTGACACCTGATTCCTGACACCTGTTTCCTGACACCTGTTTCCCAACACCTTTTTACTAAACATAAATCTTTTTCAGATAATTACCTTACTAAATTCATTAAAAGTGAGTTGCCCAAGGGCGGAAGTAAGTAAGTTTTGACCTTCAAAAATTTAAAAATAAAAGATAATTATAGAAAGTTGTTATTTTTTTGGAGAAAATTGTTTGGAGTAACTTTCTTTTGACCTTTTATTTATGATGCAAAACAAATGTCCTACTACGCAAAGGACTTGCGTAGTAAAAAATATTTTCAATTTTTTTTCAATTTTTTTTATTTTTTTTCAATTTTTAGAAAAATCTTAAAAAAATAGTGTTTTTAAATAATAAATTCCTAACTTTGCACATTCTTTTTGGATTTTGCGGAAAAAATGCCATTTTCAGCCATTTTACGCATTATTCAATAAATATTTAAAACAATGGGTGACTTAAAATATCTACGA
>JAAFIN010000047.1 GCA_013297825.1 Cytophagales bacterium | reverse complement strand
AAAAGCAAGTGGTAAAATAATTTTTTGATAAAATTCCCCCTTTTGCTTTGTATTTGCTCCCCCTTTGGGGGCTGGGGGGCTTAATTCACAAAAGTAAAAGATTATTCTTGTTTTTTTACAATTTTTTTTTATTTTCTAAAAAAAATCCTAATTTTGCATTGTCAAATCTTGTGGTTTATTAACCCCTCAATAAAATAAAACGCAAAAGTTGGCTTATAACGAAACGAGGAGAGATTAAGGCTCTGTGAATCGTTGGCAACCTATTTTTGAAAAATTATATTTTTTCAAAAAAAAAGGTGCTAAATCCTACCAATTTTTATTTTTTTTTAGTTAAAAAAATATTGGACATATAAGGCTTTTAAAAACTTTTTATTTAAACATTTCTTTGTATTTGCGTTTTTTGTACTCATTTTTATTTATTTTTTTCTAAACAAAAAAACATTATTTTTTCTTAAAAAGTAATGCGGTTTTTTGTATAAAAAATTATGTAAAAAAATGTACTTTTTTCACATCTAAAATTTAATTTTTATGACAATACAACAAGAAAATTATTCAGAGAAAATCATTCTTTCTAAAAGTGATAAGAAATTTATCAAAGAATGGGAAGATACAAGAGCAAAAGGATTTTGGAAGTATGCACTTGTAGAAGGTTTGGGATTTGGTATCCCTATGTTTTTTGTCAATGTATGGGTATTAGGATTGTATAAAAATTGGATGGATATATTGCTAAATTTAGCGATTTTGCCTTTTGTAGGATTGGGTTATGCGTCTATGATGTGGGCTTTTCATAATTGGAATTATAAAAATATTTTGAAAAAATCAGAAAATAATCAAATAGAAAACAACTAATTTTTATGACAACACAACAAGAAAATTTTTTAGAAAAAATGATGGTTTCTAAAAATGATAAAAAATCTATGAAAGATTGGGAAAGCGTGATAAGAATGGGTTTTTGGCGTTATATACTTTTGGAAGGGATTATTTGGGGACTTCTTGTAGGAATTCTTACCCTATTTATGGTAGAAGGTTTTACAAATTGGGGAAAATTTTTGCGATATGTGCTGATATTTATTGTAGGTGGAATAATAGGAAATGCTCCTTCTATGTGGTTTTTTAATAATTGGAGATACAAAACATTTAAAAAAAGATTTCCAGATGAAATTTAAAAACTAAAAATGAATATTGAAATATTTGAGCCTTTTGTATTTTTAAGAAGTTTGTCATCAGGAAGAAATTTACCTTTTTTGTGTCAAGCAATTAACCAAAAAACACAAGAAATAAAAGAAATTGTGGTAAAACCTTTTCACGAAGAATTTTTAGATTCTTCTGCTTGTAAAGAGCTTTTGGCAAGTATGATTGCACAACATTTAGGCATAAATGTAGCAACTCCTGTGTTGGTAGATTTAACAAATAATTTTATTTCACAATATAAAGAAGTAAACCATTTAGAAAAAATCACTTGTTTTGGGTCAATTTGGGCAGGAAATTATTTTGTAGATTTTATAAAAAACACCCAAATACAAAATAGAAATTTAGAATTTTTAGCAAGTGAAATATTTTTACTTGATATTTTTATTGAAAATTTAGATAGAAGAAGTCACAAACCAAATTTAAAAATTAAAGATGATGTTTTTGTAATTTTTGACCACGAATTAGCATTTTCATTTTTAGAGATATTACCTTTTTTAAAACAAAATAAAAATTGGATTAAAGTACATATTTTTTATGCACATTTTTCCAAAATACCACAAATTGATTGGAATAATTATGTAGAAAAATTTATACAAAAAATAACAACGATTGACGAAGATTTTTGGAATTTTGCAGAAAATAATATCCCAAAAGAATGGCAAAATGTAGTTGATATGAATAGAATAAAAACACATTTGAATAAGAAAATACAAGATATTAGCGTTTTTGAACAAGAATTAAAAAATATTTTCTTAACATTAAACCAATAATTATACTATGGACTCAAGCCTTGTTTTACATAAAATTAATAATCCAAAAGTTAAAATTTTTAATGTAAATAATGAAGAAAAAAATTATCCCACTTATGAATTTCAAATATTACGATATGAGCCTAATGTTGTAACAGAAGAATTCGTAAATGTTGGAATGGTAATGTTTGAGCCAGAAAGTAGTTTTTTAGCTTTCAAAGCAATAGAAAATTTGGATAGAATTGTGCATTTTTTTAATAATGAAGTTTCAAAAGATTTTTTACAAAGATGCTTTGAAACAATCGCAAATAATTATGCAACATTCCAAAATAAAAAAGAAAATCTCACAAATATTACAAATCAAATTCTCCCAAAAAATGATGGTGCTTTGTATTTTTCTGACGTAAAAACAGGTCTAAAAATTCAAACAAACAAAAATATGAATGATATATTTGAAGAAACCTATCAAAAAATAGTCAATCAATATGCAAAATAAGCATATTTAAAAAATCAATAAAACATAAAACTTTTGGAGGGTTTCAAACCCTCCAAAAGTTGAAATCTAAAAAAATAATAAATGAATAACATCAAAGAAATTTTAAAAGAGCGTATCCTTATCCTTGATGGGGCAATGGGTACAATGATTCAACGCCACAAACTTACCGAAGAAGATTATCGTGGTGCAAGATTTAAAGATTTTTCGCACTCTTTGAAAGGCAATAATGACCTTTTGGTACTTACAAAACCTGAAGTTATAAGAGAAATTCACGCCCAATTCTTAGAAGCTGGAGCAGATATTTTGGAAACCAATACATTTAATAGTACATCTGTTTCTATGGCGGATTATCACATGGAGGATTTGGTGTATGAATTAAATTATGAAGCAGGAAAATTAGCCAAAAACGTTGCAGAAGAATTTACAAAAAAAAATCCTAATAAACCTCGTTTTGTGGCAGGTTCTATTGGGCCTACCAGCAAAACTACATCACTTTCGCCTGACGTAAATGACCCAGGTTATCGTGCTGTAACATTTGACGAGCTTGTGGAGTCTTACACCGAACAAATAAAAGGCTTGGTAGATGGTGGTGTGGATTTATTATTGGTTGAAACTATTTTTGATACATTGAACGCAAAAGCTGCACTTTTTGCGATTGATAAATATTGCAAAGAAACTGATAAAAATATTCCAATAATGGTTTCTGGAACAATTACCGACAATGCAGGAAGAACATTATCAGGACAAACTATTGAGGCGTTTTTATATTCGGTTTCACATTTGAATTTGTTGAGTGTTGGGATAAATTGTGCTTTGGGTGCGGATTTGATGCGTCCTTATATTCAAAGTTTGGCAAAAAATGCACCTTTCTGTGTGTCAGCTCACCCAAACGCAGGACTTCCAAATGAATTTGGTGAATACGACCAAACACCTGCACAGATGGCAACTATCATTGATGATTTTTTGGCAAATGGTTGGCTTAATATTGTGGGAGGTTGTTGTGGTACTTCGCCTGCTCACATTGCAGAAATAGCACGTACCGCCCAAAAACACAAACCTCGCACCGCACCATTATTGCCAAAATACCTCAAACTTAGTGGTATGGAAGCCTTAACTGTTACGCCTGAAATAAATTTTGTCAATGTAGGCGAAAGAACCAACGTAACAGGCTCTGCAAAATTCAAAAAACTTATTGTAGAAGAAAAATACGAAGAAGCTCTTGCAGTTGCACGTGACCAAGTAGAAGGCGGTGCGCAAGTAATTGACGTAAATATGGACGAAGGTATGCTTGATTCGGAACAAGTAATGACTACTTTTTTGAATTTAATTGCATCAGAGCCTGATATTGCCAAACTTCCTATTATGATTGATAGCTCAAAATGGTCAGTCATAGAAGCAGGTCTAAAAACCGTACAAGGAAAAGCCATTGTTAATTCTATTTCTTTGAAAGAAGGCGAAGAAGCATTTATTGAAAAAGCTAATTTGGTACGTAGATATGGCGCAGCGGTGATTGTAATGGCTTTTGACGAAAAAGGACAAGCAGATAGTTACGAAAAACGTATCCAAATTTGCGAAAGAGCTTATAAAATATTAACCGAAAAAATACATTTTCCTGCGGAAGATATTATTTTTGACCCAAATATTCTCACAGTTGCAACAGGTATTGAAGAACATAATAATTATGCGGTGGATTTTATCAACGCAACACGTTGGATAAAACAAAATTTGCCACACGCCAAAGTAAGCGGTGGCGTGAGTAACATTTCTTTTTCTTTTAGAGGAAATGACAAAATAAGGGAAGCAATGCACTCCGCATTTTTGTACCACGCCATCAAAGCAGGTATGGATATGGGCATTGTAAATGCTGGTATGATAGAAGTGTATGAGGATATTCCAAAAGATATGCTTACTTTGATAGAAGATGTTTTGTTAAATAGAAATGCAGATGCTACTGAAAAATTGGTGGAATACGCTGAAAAAATCAAAAATGATAGTTCAGGCAAAAAGAAAGAACTTGATGACGCTTGGCGTAATGAATCTGTAACCGAAAGGCTTAAATATGCCCTTATGAAAGGTATTACAGATTTTATAGACCAAGACACGCAGGAAGCAATGGATTTGTTAGGAAAACCGCTTTTGGTAATTGAACAGCCACTTATGGACGGAATGAACGTAGTAGGTGATTTGTTTGGTGCTGGTAAAATGTTTCTTCCACAAGTTGTAAAATCTGCTCGTGTGATGAAAAAAGCGGTTGCATATCTTACGCCATTTATGGAGGAAGAAAAAAGACAAGCCCAAAGGAGATGTACACGACATTGGCAAAAACATTGTTGGGGTGGTATTGGCTTGTAACAATTACGAAGTAATAGATTTGGGGGTAATGGTTTCTTTGGAAAAAATCATTGAAACCGCCAAAAAAGAAAAAGTTGATGTAATAGGACTTAGTGGGCTTATTACGCCAAGTTTGGACGAAATGGTGTATGTTGCAGAAGAAATGCAACGTCAAGGTTTGGATATTCCGCTTTTGATAGGTGGAGCAACGACCTCACGCATACACACCGCAGTAAAAATCGCACCTAAATACAAACACCCTGTTATTCACGTGTTAGATGCTTCTCGTTCTGTGCCTGTGGTGAGCAATCTTTTAAATCCAAAATTAAAAGATAATTTTATAAAAGAAATTCGTCAAGAATATGACGAAATGCGAGAAGGACACGCAAGACGCAAACAAGACAAAAATTTTGTAACAATCGCAAAAGCACGTGAGCAAAAATTCCAAATAAATTGGGAAAATGCAAACATCACAAAACCAAATTTCTTAGGGCAAAAAACACTTTTAGAATATGATTTGGCAGAATTAAGGGAATTTATTGATTGGACACCATTTTTTCAATCTTGGGAATTACATGGAAAATACCCAAAAATCCTTACTGACGAAGTTGTAGGCAAAGAAGCTACCAAATTATTTGCTGATGCAAATGCACTTTTGGACAAAATAATTTCCGAAAAATTATTTACTGCCAAAGCAACATTTGGATTTTTTCCTGCGAATAGCACAAATGATGATGACATTGCAATTTATGATTTTAAAGAAGAAATTACAGAAGTGCCTTGTGATAAACACGGAAGCCACAAACACGCCCAATTTACTGAAAATCGTGAGAAAACCATTGCACACATTCGCACACTTCGCCAACAATCCGAAAAAGCAAACAATCAGCCTTACATAGCACTTGCGGATTTTATCGCACCAAATACAACACAAAAAAATGATTATATTGGTGGTTTTGCGGTGGCAATATTTGGGGCAGAAGAATTAGCACAACAATTTGAAAAACAACTTGACGATTATCAAGCAATTATGAGCAAAGCACTCGCAGACCGATTTGCAGAAGCATTTGCAGAAAGATTGCATCAAAGAGTACGCAAAGAATTTTGGGGATATGACCAATCCGAAACCTTAGCAAATGAAGATTTAATTCGTGAAAAATACAAAGGCATACGTCCCGCACCAGGTTATCCTGCGTGTCCTGACCACAGCGAAAAAATCACATTATTTGATTTATTAAATGTAAAAGAAAACACAGGTATTTTCTTAACCGAAAATCTTGCAATGTATCCTGCTGCTGCGGTTTCAGGTTGGTATTTTGCAAATGAAGAAAGTAAATATTTTGGTTTGGGAAAAATAGAAAAAGACCAAATGGAGGATTTAATCCAAAGAAAAGGCGTAACACTCAAAGACGCTGAAAAATGGCTAAAACCTAATTTGAACTACGAATAAAAAAATGGTCAGACTTTCGTTTATGAAAGTCTGACCATTTTTTTATTTTTTAAAAAGGGAACATTATTTGGTTTTTGAGGCGAGCTTAAAATAATAAAAAACGCCAAATATTGATTTAATTTTTTGTATTGCGTACAAGAGCTAAAAAATTAACAACACTTAAACTATCAGCTTTTACATAGATATGGGTTAAATAATCAGCTTTATTTGGAGAATCATAGTTATCATACACTGTTAGTGAGTCTTTATTTTTTGTTTCAAGATAAAAAAAACTGTATTTATCTCTACAATATTCCATATTTTTATATGGTTTTAATTGTCTGTAACCAATAATATTTTTCTTTCGCCTGTGCCCCAAACTATCTACCTCTGCGAATCCATTTATATTTTTTGTGTCTATCACAATAGAATCTCCCAAATACAACTTTCCATTTGTGTGGAAAGCTTTCATTTTCATATTACTCATATAAATGTATTTGATAGTATCTTCTCGCTCATGAAGATAAATTCTTTGGGCTGATATAAAAAATGTTTTTTGATGTATCCACAAACCATCTAATTCTGAAACATTATTTTTTATGTTTTGCCTTTTGATAGGTTTTTCTTCAACAGTTTGTTTCTTTTCTATTTGAATTTGTTTTTTATTACTATCAAATTGAAATAAAAAAACAAAAGAAATTAAAATAATTATTAAAAACAGAAAAATAAACGAGAATTTAATCAATTTGGGTGTCAACATTTCTATTACGGGTTTAGTTGAATAGTTTTTTGTCTCCATTTAATCCAAGTCTTTCAAAAAACAAAAAAAACTATAATTTAGTTCAAATCTCTGATTTGGACTTATTATTCCGAAAGTCTCCGACTTTCTGCCCGAAAGGGCAACTTGTCAGTTAAAGTTAGCAATAAATTTGGTTTTTTCACAATTAAGGAAACTTAGTAATAAGGAGAAAAATAGCTAAATTTTATCATCAAACAAACTAATGTTCAATAAATATTAATTTGTCGGTTGTCTAAACCTATAAGGTTTTTAAAACCTTATAGGTTTAAACGAAAATAAATGATAATGTCAGACATTTTAACGTTTATTGAACACTAAATTATTGTGTCATTCTGAAAGAATCTGGCTGTTCTCTCGCAAAAGAACAGCCAGATTCTTTCAGAATGACAAGCCTGTTTTTCTGAAAATTATGCTACAAAAACCTCATATTTTCATTTTTAAGCCATTTTTAAAAGATTTCCGCAGTTCCCATTGGTGTTAGCAAGTGAAAAAATCTCGCACTGTTGTTGTGTATTTAGAAAAATACTTGCACAACTGCAAATATACATCTACTACCCAAAAAAACACGATAGTATCATTACAAGTGCAAAAGCATTTTTTACCACCAAAAAAACAATAAACAAGCCTCATATAAATATGAAATATCACTTTTTTATTTTTCAAGTTGCTCAAAAACCTCTTGCGAAAAAGAATCACCAATCGGAATTTCATTGTCATTATTGACAATAAAAATTGTGTTGCGGTCATAACGTTTTATTTTATCCAAATTCACGATAAAAGATTTATGTGTTTGGATAAACGTTTTGGGGAGTTTTTTTATGGCTTGTTGTATAGTTTCTCTGCCAATAATATTTTCATTTTCGCAATGATAAATAATGTAATTGCTATCTTTTTCCAAATAAAGAATTTTGTCAGTTGTTATTCTAAATGTTTCAAAACCACTTTTAATAGAAATCCAATTTGTAATAGTTTCTTTTTTTTGCACTTTTTTTGTCAGCAATTTGCTAACTGCTTGCGTAAATCTATCCAAACTAATTGGTTTTAAAAGATAATCCACTGCTTCCACTTCATAACTTTCTACTGCATATTCTGAATACGCAGTTGTAAAAATAATTTTTATATTTTTGGGAATCATTTTGGACAAAGAAATTCCTGAAATATGAGGCATATTGATGTCCAAAAAAACCACATCAACTGCTTCTTTTGAAATATATTCAAATGCTTTTAATCCATTTCGGAAAGTTGCTACCAATTCAATCGTACCAAAATGCTCCAAATAACCTTTTAAAAGCTCAATAGCTTTTGGCTCATCATCTACAATAATTACGTTCATAGTTTAAAAAGTTCAAGGTTTAAGGTTCAAAGTTTAAGGTTCAAAAGTTTAATTTATAATTCCTAATTCTTAATTCCTCTCACACCTCAATATTTAGCGTTACCACAAAATCACTTTCATTTTCTTTGATAATAAGTTTGTGTTTATTAGGATAAATGAGTTCCAAACGTTTTTTGGTGGAAGCAATACCTGTTTTATTTCCTGTCAAATAAGGCATCATTATTTTGTTTTTAATTTCAAAATTTATCTTATTTTCTTTTGTCAAATCAAAAAAAATATCAATTACCGCACTTTGTTCTGGCTCTGTGCCATATTTAAAAGCATTTTCCACAAAAGTAATATACAAACCTGGTTCAATTTTTTGATTAAAATACCCTTCTACTTTTAGATTTACTATGATTTCATTTTCATTAAATCGCAATTTTTGTAATTCAATGTAATTTTCTAAAAATGAAATTTCTTTTTTAATATTTACTTTTTCGGATTGCGTTTCCTCAATCACATAACGCAACAACTGCGAAAGCCTCTCAAATGAATTGACCAAATTAGGATTATCATTAGGATTTACCATTGATAACAAATTATTCAAAGCATTAAACAAAAAATGTGGTTGTAATTGATTGCGAAGCAATGTTAATTCTGTTTTTGTTTTGTCAATAATAAGCTGTTGTTGTCGTTGGTGATTGAGATACAATAATTTTGTAATGCTGTACGCCACCGAAATTGTAAAATAAAATGTGATAATTCCAAAAGCAATAGGCGAAGGCAATGGTAAATTAGTGGTTTTGAAATTAAAAAAATCAATCAAATAAACGCCAAAAATCCCACTTCCAAACACCAACAAAACAAGAAAAATAGTTTGTTTTTTGAGTTCATTATTTTTTAATAATAACCAAATTGTCGCATAAAACACAATCGCACCAATCAATACACAGACCAAAATCTGCAACATTAAACCTGTATTGCGAACAATATTGAGGGTTTCTACACCATTGATAATTTTCATTTGTCGCATTTGCACCGAAAAACTATTGGTAAATAGCCAAGTAGTTGATGCCCAAAAAATGACTTCTAAAATCCAAAAGCTCCCTAAACCCCAAAGGGGGAATGAATAGCCTTTAAATGAATATTCTGTGATATTTTTATCTTGTTTCATTTTGTAAAATAAACAGTTAATTTTTAACGATTTTGTAGCACACACTTTTAGTGTGTTATAATAAAATTCATTTTGTAAAAATAAACATCTTATTTTTAACCTAAAAAAAATGTGATGAAAATACTTTTTGGTGTGATGAAAAGGTAAAAAATATTAAAATCACTTTGTTTTTAGGTTTCATCACGCCAAATAAAAGGTTGATAACATTGTGCAAAAAGAGGTAAAAAATACAAATACTTTTGTGTAAAATTTATATCAAACCTATAAGGTTTTTAAAAACCTTATAGGTTTTGTCAAATAAAAATTATTTAAAAAAATAAATACACAACACAATGAAACAACAAATTTTAAAATATTTATTGATTACTTTTTTGTCAATAAATACCGCTTGCAACGCAAAAACGCAAAAAAACACAAAACAAACTACTGAAAATCAATTTTCAGAAGTAAATAATTTGGTGGAAAATTTATCTAAAAAAGATGATTTTTCAGGTACAATATTGATTGCGAAAGGTGATAAAATTCTGTACGAAAAAGCGGTTGGATTATCCAATAAAGCACAAAATACCAAAAACAACATTGATACAAAATTCAATGTTGGTTCTATGAACAAAATGTTTACAAGTGTTGCGATTGCACAATTAGTAGAAAAAAACAAGCTAAATTTTTCTGATAAAATCATAAAACACCTTCCTAATCTTTCTGAAAAGATATTTGGAGAAATTACCATTGAACAACTGCTTACACATTCCGCAGGTACAGGTGATTTTTTTGAAAATCCAAAATTTGATAACATTGCAGATACCGCCAAAACAATCCAAACTTACTTAAATATTGGGCTTGATGTTCCGCTTTTGTTTCAACCAGGTGCAAAGGTAAAATATAGCAATTATGGATTTATTTTGTTAGGTGCAATCATTGAAAAAGCCTCAAAAATGAGTTATTATGATTATGTACGCCAATACATTTTTGAGGTGGCAGGTATGAAAAATACTGACAGTTATGAAAGGGATAAAAAACACGAAAATTTAGCCATTGGTTACTTGCCTTCAAAAGAACCCAATACAAAAATGATGGAAGTAAAAGGCAATTCTGCAGGAGGCGGTTATTCTACTGCGGTTGATTTTCACAAATTTTCTATGGCGTTGTTAGCAGGAAAATTAGTATCAACAAAAATGATAGAATTGATAACAAAAGGCAAAGTAATCCTTCTTCCTGGCATCAAATCAGCAGGTTTGCCAGAAGTAAAATATGCGTATGGTTTTGGGGAATTGTTCAAAAATAATCACAGAATTATAGGACATACAGGCGGAGCGCCAGGCGTAGATGGACAACTTGAAATTTATCCAGATTTGGGTTATACTGTGGTTGTTTTGTCCAATTATGAAAGAGCCACAATGCCTGTTATGAGAGGTATTCAGGATATTATTACAAAAAATAAATAAGGAATAAGATTAAAATAATTTCATCTTTTTTATTGGGGATTTAAGCACACAGATAACGCAGACAATCGCAGATTTTTTTTGTTTTTTGTATTTAAAAATCCGTTTTAATCTGTAAAATCTGCGTTATCTGCGTGCCAAAAAGATGATATTATTTTGTTTTCATTCCTAAATTATTTTGTCATTATCAAAATATAAAACTAAAATTCTATTTCACATTTTGGAAAAAGGAATTTTATTTTTTCTTTTTCTCTATTAGAAATTGGGTTTTCGTTCAAAGCCAAAAACTCCAATTTTTTCATTTCTTCAATTTCATCTACCAAAGTCGTAAGTTGATTATTTTGCAAATACAACGCCTGTAAATTGGTTAAGGCTTTAATTTCTTTGGGTAATTCAGTTAATTGATTATTTGGTAAATCAAGGATTTTTAGGTCTTTTAATGCTCCAATTTCATTAGGCAAAAAACATAATTGATTTTTACTCAAATAAATAGATTGTAATTTTGTTAAAATACTAATTTCTTTGGGCAAAGCAGTTAATTGATTTTCTTGCAAATGAAGATTTTTTAGGTTTTCTAATCCCCCAATTTCATTTGGTAAATTGGTTAATTTATTCCCTTGTAAAAGCAATTCTTGCAAATTTTTTAATGTTCCAATTTCTTTTGGCAATTCTGTTAATTGATTATTGGACAAATATAAAAGTTGCAAATCTTTCAATTTTGTAATTTCTTTGGGTAAAATGGTTAATTTATTGCCTTGCAAAAGCAATTCTTGCAAATTTTTTAATGCACTCATTCCTTTTGGCAATTCAACTAATTGGTTATGCGACAAATACAAATATTCAAGGTGTCTTAATGTTGTAATTTCTTTGGGCAAAGAAATTAATTGATTTTCTTGGATTTGTAATTTTTGCAAATTTTTAAATGCTCCAATTTCTTTGGGCAAAGTAGTGAGCTGATTTCCATCTAAAATCAATTTTTGCAGGTTTTTAAATACCAAAATTTCCATTGGAAATTCTTTGATTTTTTTATTGGACAAATCCAATTTATACACATTCAAAGGATTTTCTAAGGCTTCCCTAAAATTATCATACGTTTTTTCATTTGCCAACACCTCACTATCCAATAATTGCCCTTGTGCATAAGTATATCCACAAATACACATAAAAAAAAAGACAGAAAAAAGTTTTTTCATATTGAAGTTTTTTTATTTGATAAAATATTATTTTGGATTTGTATTTTTATAACGTAAAAATCATTGCAAAAATTGAATTTAACTGTTCCATTCATCATTTACAATTCAACATTTACCATTAATTTTCGTATTTTGGCGTTCTTTTTTGCATCATTGACATAGCAGATTCCAACAAATCCGCAGAAGGCAACATACCTGCGTTCCAAGTTGCAACATAATTTAGTCCATCTTCTATGCTGTGGTCTTGTGCGTAATTTAGGATTTCTTTTGTACCTCTTATTGTAAGTGGTGATTTCTGGGCAATTACTTGAGCAATTTCTTGAACTTTAGTTTGGAGAATTTCCAAATTTTCAAAAACTTCATTTACCAAATTATATTTGGACGCAATATCAGCCCCAAATTTTTTGCCTGTGTAAGCCCATTCTCTTGCAATGCCCTCAGGAACGATTTTAGGAAGGCGTTGCAAAGTTCCTACGTCAGCCACAATGCCCAAATCAATTTCTTTTACCGAAAAATACGCATCAACACTGCAATAACGCATATCGCAAGCAGTGATAATATCCACACCTGCACCTATACACGCTCCTTGTATTTGGGCAATAACAGGTTTTCTACATTTAGAAAGCACTGTAGGGATTTCTTGTAAATCCAAAATCCAACGCCTAAGTTTTTCCCTGATGCGACCTTGTTCGCCTTTATCTTGGATAATTTTTTGCAAATCTGTAAGCATTTCAAGGTCAATACCTGCACAAAAATTTTTGCCTTCACCAGCCAAAATAATAACCCTCACTTCAGGATTTTCATCTAATTTTTGTATTTCTAATGGGAAATTTTTCCAAAAATCCCTATTCAACGCATTTGCTTTTGTAGCATTTTGAAGGGAAATCGTAGCAATGTGGTCTTTGATATCAATACCAAGCATAAAAGTTTAAGGTTTAAAGTTCCTTTCTCCTGATTCCTGACACCTTTCTTCTGACACCTTTCCCCCCTTTCACAAAATTAAAAAAATATCTACATTTTTCAAACAACAATTCTGAACAAACGATTTTTTTATTAAAAATTAGTATATAATATTTTTTGAAATTTCAAAAACATTTGAAAATATTTTATAAGAAATTAAATTATAAAAAAATAAATTTTTGGCTGTTTTGCCTTTTACTGATTCCTGACAACTGATTCCTATATATTTTTCTTATGAACAACATCTTAATTTGGCTTCGCAATGATTTGCGTCTGCACGACCACGAGCCTATTTTTAGGGCATTTCAAAAAACCGAAAATGTTTTTCTTTGTTATTGCATTGATGAACAACTTTTTGAAGAAATTAGTTTTGGACAAAAAGAAACAGGTTTTAAGAAAATGGGCGAATTTCGCACCCAATTTTTACTGGAAAGCCTTTTGAATTTACGCCAAAATCTCCAAAAATTAGGTGGAAATTTAATCATTCGTGTAGGAAATCCTGCAGAAATCATCTCACAAATTGCCCAAAAATTGGAATGTAAAGCAGTTTATGCACACCAAGAAATCACTTACGAAGAAACCCAAATGGAGGAAAAAGTAGAAAAAAATCTTTGGCAACACAACATTTCTTTTCATACTTTTTGGGGAAATACTTTGTATCACATTGACGATTTGCCTTTTCCAATGCGTGCTTTGCCTGATGTATTCACACAATTTAGAAAAAATATAGAAAATTACGTAAAAATTCGTCCAACTTTTCCCACGCCTACCAAATTTCCTTTGGCAGAAATTGAAGAAGGAATTTTGCCCACTTTGGAAGAATTAGGTTTTGAAAAAGAAAATATTAAAAAAATATCTAAAAAATCGGTTTTAGCTTTTGAAGGGGGCGAAACCGCAGGAAAAAAACGCTTGGAAGAATATTTTTGGGAAAAAGATTTATTAAAAATTTATAAAGAAACACGCAATGGATTATTAGGAGCAGATTATTCTTCTAAGTTTTCGGTTTGGTTGGCTTTGGGTTGCATTTCGCCTCGTTATATTTATGAGGAAGTTTTGAGATATGAAAAACAACGCACAAAAAATGAATCTACATATTGGTTGATTTTTGAGTTAATTTGGCGTGATTATTTTAAATTTGTTGCCAAAAAATATGGAAATTCTATTTTTAAAACAAAAGGTATTAAAAATACTTCAAATCTTTCGTTAAAAAAAGATTTTGTATTATTTGAAAAATGGAAAAATGGCAATACAGGCGTTGATTTCGTAGATGCAAATATGCGTGAATTGGCTGAAACAGGTTTTATGTCCAATCGTGGCAGGCAAAATGTAGCATCTTTTTTGGTAAAAGACCTTTTTGTGCATTGGGTTTGGGGTGCAATGTATTTTGAAAGTCAATTATTGGATTATGATGCGTGTAGTAATTGGGGAAATTGGACATATATCGCAGGTGTAGGCAATGACCCAAGAGAAAATCGTTATTTTAGTATTCCAAAACAGGCTTCTATGTATGACCCAAAAGGTGAATATGTGAGGTTTTGGATAAATGGATAAATGTTGAATGATAAATGTTGAATGATAAATGAAACAGCCTTTGAAACAAGATTTTCAAAGTTTTTAGGATTTTCAAGTTTTTTTTTGAACTTTGAACTTTTAAATCTTAAACTTTGAACTTCAATGAAACCCATTTTTATTCCGCTTGGTTTATTGTTAATAATTATGGTGATAGCAGGACAATTTTTTCCAAAAATTCTGCACGCACAATATTACATTATATTCGGTTTTTTGGCTTTTATACAAATTTTTACAGTTTTTATTACAGAATTTGGATTAAAAAATAACCCTGAAAAATTTTATCTTTATTTCTTTTTCAGTATGTTTGCACGTATGTTGGGCATAATTATTTATGTATTTGTGAATGTTTATTATGAAATTCCAAATAAAATATTGTTTGTAGGTAATTTATTTTTTGGATATTTTTTGTGTTTAGCTTTTGAAATTTATTTTTTGTTTAATAACTTGCAAGCCAAAATTAAAACGAATTCAGACAAATGAAATATTTTTTCCCTTTATCTTTACTAAAAAGCCTTTTTGTGATGCTTTTTGTGCTTAATACAAATGTTGTATTAGCTCAACACGAAGGACACGACCACAAAGAAGGCGAACACAAAACTGAACATCACGCAGAAGGCGAACATCATAAAGAAGCCTTTGACCCAGGTAAAATGATAATGCACCACATCGCAGATGCTCACGAATGGCATTTTGCAACGATTGGTGAAGGCAAAAACGCTACACATATTTCACTTCCTTTGCCTGTTATTCTTTATACAGACAAAGGTTTAGATATTTTTTTCTCCACAGAAGTTTATAAACACGAAAACGAAGGACATTATAAAAAAGCAGATGGAACTTCTGTTCATACTTTTAATGTAAAACGTCCAAGTGGTGTAGAATATGTATTGCAAGATGAAAAATTCAATATAAAAGGTGGTGGATTTATTTTAGATTTTTCTATTACCAAAAATGTTGCATCTTTATTTGTAAGTGTTATTTTGTTGCTTTATGTGTTTTTCAATGTGGCAAAAGGTTACAAAACCAACGCAGGAAAAGCTCCAAAAGGTATGCAAGCGTTTTTTGAGCCTATTGTTGAGTTTATTCGTGATGATATTGCTAAGAAAAATATTGGCGAAAAACATTACGCTAAATTTATGCCTTATTTATTGACCATTTTCTTTTTTATTTGGTTCAATAATTTATTAGGCTTATTGCCTGGTGGAGCAAATTTAACAGGAAATATCGCAGTAACTTTGATGTTGGCAACTTGTACGTTTGTAATTACTACAATTAGTGGCAATAAATATTATTGGGGACACATTTTTGCACCTCCTGTTCCTCCTTTGCTTTGGATTATCCTTATACCAATTGAAATAGTTGGATTATTTGTAAAACCTTTCTCATTGATGATTCGTTTGTTTGCCAATATTACAGCAGGACACATTATGATATTGAGTTTGTTAAGTTTGATATTTTATTTTCAGGCTTGGCAGGTTGGTATTGTGAGCGTATTATTTGCAGTTGCAATGAATTGTTTGGAGTTATTTGTGGCTATTTTGCAAGCGTATGTATTTACACTTCTTAGCTCAATGTATTTTGGTAGTGCAGTGGAAGAACATCACCACGAGGAACATCACCACGAAGCACACCATTAAAAATTAAGAATTAAGAATTAGGAATTATACTAAAACAAAAATAGTCTTTACAAAAAATCTTAGCTAAAAACTTTTGGAGGGTTTTAAACCCTCCAAAAGTTAAAATCGCAGAAAAACCAATTTAGGAATAGATAAATCCATTTAATAATAATTTTTTATTGAAGTTTTTAAAAAATTCCTAATTCCCCATTTCTAATTCCTAATTAAAAAAAGACTTTTTATTAAAAAAAATATATAAAAAAGTAAAGTTAAAATTTTTTAAAAAACATTATTATTTCTATGTTACTTGATTTATTATTTATGTTACTCATGGACTTGGGTAGCGGTTTGGCAGTAGCAGGTGCTGCGATTGGTGCTGGTCTTGTTGCGTTGGGCACAGGTATGGGTATTGGTCGTATTGGCGGACAAGCGATGGAAGCTATCGGTCGTCAGCCAGAAGCATCAGGCAAAATCCAAGGTGCTATGATTGTTGCAGCTGCCTTGATTGAAGGTGTTGCCTTGTTTGGTGTAGTAATTTGTTTGTTGATTTCTTTTATCAGATAATTTTTTTTTAAAAATATGAATTTAGTTACCCCTGATTTTGGCTTATTATTTTGGCAAACAATTACTTTTATTGTTTTATTTGTTGTGCTTTCCAAATTTGTGTGGAAGCCAATTATGGACGGATTAAATGCACGTGAAAAAACAATATCTGATGCACTTAGTCAAGCTGAAAAAGCACGCCAAGAAATGCAACGCCTCACTAATGACAATCAAAAACTCCTTGATGAAGCTCGTGCAGAAAGAGATAAAATTCTTAAAACTGCTCAAAAAACTGCTGATGAACTTCGTGAAGATGCAAAAGCAAAAACCAACATAGAAGTTAATAAAATGTTGGAAGATGCACGTAAATTGATTGACAGCGAAAAGAAAAATGCGATTGACCAAATTAAAGCTCAAATTGCATCTTTGTCAATAGATGTTGCAGAAATTATTTTGAAAAAAGAACTTTCTCAAAAAGAAAGTCAAAAACAACTTGTTTCTGACCTTGTTAGAGATTTGAAAATAAATTAATGTTGAATGATAAATGTTAAATAAAACAGCCATTTTTCACATTTTTATATAAAAAAACCTTATCAAAATAATTGATAAGGTTTTTTTGTTTTTGCAATATTTTTAATGCACATTATTAGGAAATTTAGCTTTTTCTGCAACAATAAAAGGCTGTTGGCTATTACATTTACCATTCATAATTACTAATTCATCATTACCTTTACCTCTGTTTTATCCCACGCAAGAATCATATTGATGTTAGCATTATCATTATTTTCTGCCTTTTCAAAACGAATTTCAAACATTTCTCTTGCTTTTTCCACTTGACTTGCAGGCACTTCCACACGCAAAACATCTTTTTCAGATTTGTAAGAAAATGCACCCCAATCTCCCACTACACCATTAAAAATAATTGTCCATTTTTCAGGTGTTGGAATAGTAAAAAGCGAATAAGCACCTTTTTTAATTTCTTTTCCTGCGATTTTGGTGTTCTGTGCAAAAGTAATTGTGGTAGAAGTATTTGCTCCTGTACGCCAAACTTTTTCGTAAGGCACCAATTTTCCAAAAATTTCTCTACCTTTTTTGCTTGGTTGGCAATATTCTACTTTTACAGACAATTTGTTATCACCATTTTGAGCAACTGCAAAAGGACTTTTGGAGGTCGTGTAAAAATATAATCCTACAAATGCAATTCCTAACACGATAACCACCGCTAAGGTGATATAAATAAATCTTTTCATTGTATTTTTTGTTTTTTATTGTTTTTGGTTTCTTTTAATACCAAAATTGGTGTAAAATCACCCAAATAAATTACAATTCTTTATAATAAATATTTTTTTCGCTGACAATTCCCCCAAGATGTTGTTTGTAACGCATCAATGACATATTTGGTTCGCCATTTTCGGTGGCTATACCCAAATCCATTAGCTCAAAACCCTGTTTTTCTGCCCATTGATAAGTTTTCCAAATTAACAACGTCATTGGGCTAAATGCCTGATAATCTGAATGGTCAGCAGGATAAAAATAATACAAAATTCTTTTATTTATTGCCAAAAAAACACAAACCGCTACCAAAATATCATTATTTTTTAGCCCAAAAACGTGAATTTCCTCCTGAAAATCAGCCCAAAGTTTCAAAAAATCTGCTTTTTGCATAGTCATTGGGTAATTTTTGCGTGTGCGGTGTGCGTGTATGTAATCGTATATGTGGGGACTTTGTTCAAAACCTATTTTCTCAAATAAAAAATCTTGTTTTTGGGCTTTTTTTAAATGGCGAAACGCAGAAATATGCAGATTTTCCTCAAAAAAATCAATATTTTTGAGGGATAAAACGTAGTTTAATTCTGTTTGCTTTGAGAAATTAGCTTTTTCAAAGATTTTTGATAATAAAATGCTATTTTCTTGCTCATAAATGCTTGGATAATGCTTTATAATGATATTTTTAGCATTTTTTTCTTTTAAAAATAATTCAATTTCATTCCAAAATTCCCCCAAAATTTCAAAATCAATGCCTTTTTTGGCAGAAATTGACCCAAAAGTTGCCTTGTTTCTTGATATAAAAGTGTCATTTTCCAAAATTCCGCACATTTGGGCGTGAATTTGATAAGGTTTTGTTTTTATCAAATAAAAAAATAACATATTTTCTGCCAAAACATCAGTATTAGAAGAAAAAAGATGTCGGTATTCCTGAAAAATATAGTTTTCACAGCAATTTTTGATGGGTAAAAAAGTAGGATTTACCCAAATTTCGTATTTTTGAGGGAGTTGAAGCCCCCCAGCCCCCAAAGGGGGAGTTTTTAGCATAGATTATTTGTTAGAAATTAAAAAGTTATAATATAAAAAACCTTTAATTACTCCCCCTTTGGGGGTTGGGGGGCTTAAAATATTGTTCCAATGTCTTTGCAATTACCTCAAAACATTCATTTTGAAGGCGTTTTATTTCTTCGTTTGGGTTATTTTGGGGAATTGGCGAAATAGGATTATGAAAAATAACGGTTTGATGCTTGGGTGTGAGGCGTTTTATGTCTAAAAGTGGCATCATTTGCCAATTATTTACCAATGTAACAGGCAAAATATCGGTTTTGGTTTGTAAAGCGAGCCTAAAAGCACCATCTTTAAAGGGTGAAAGCAAAGGGAAATCAGTTGTCCAAATGCCACCTTCAGGGAAAATCACAAGGCTTTTGCCTTCTTTGATGGCATTTTGGGTGTCTTGAAAACTACGATAACGGTCTTTGAGGCTTGCACGATTGACTAATATATGAATATTGCGGTACATATACCCAAAAAGCGGAATTTTTCCCAAATTATGCAATCCAACAAAAACAAAAAAATGCGGAATACAATAGGTAAGAAGCGGAATATCCAAATAAGAAAAGTGATTTGCACAAAAAATTAAAGGCTTTTTTTGGATATTTTCCAAGCCAATAATTTTTATTTTGATGCCTATCATCACATAAAATACTTTTGCCCAAGTTTTCGCCAGATAATAATAATATTTATGCCATTTTTTGTTTTGAATAATAATTAAAAAAAATGGAAATAAGATAAAAAAACCTAAAAAAAACCATAGACAAAGCCAGAGAAAATATAACCAACGCAAGGAAATGATGAATTATGAATTATAAATGATGAATTATAAATGAAATAGCCAGGAATACATTATTTTTTTTATGAAGTCTAAAAATTGATAAAAAACATTAAAATTTTACAAAAAAAGAAAGAAATCCGTGAAAATCGGTGTTAATCCGTAAAATCCGTGTTCCAAAATGGTTTCATTTTAAAGAACTCTATTCACCATTATTACAAATACAAATCCAAATTCCCCAAGCCTTCACGCAATACATTAAAATCACCTTGCGAACAATCTACAATCGTAGAAGCTACTAATTGCCCAAAACCGCCATCAACTACAATATCTACGTCATTTTGATATTTTTCATAAATAAGTTCAGGGTCAGTGGTATATTCTATAAATTCATCATTTTCATCTTTGATAGAAGCAGTAATAATTGGGTTGCCTAATTCACGCACAATCTCACGAGGAATGTTATGGTCAGGCACACGAATACCTACGGTTCTTTTGTTGGTATTCAGAATTTTTGGAACTTTGTGGCTTGCAGGCAATATAAAAGTAAAAGCACCAGGAAGTGCTTTTTTCATTACTTTAAAAATATTATTTTCTAAACGTGCATATTCAGAAATATTGCTCAAATCATAACAAATAAACGAAAGGTTGTTTTTTTGAGGATTTATTTTTCTCAAACGACACAAACGTTCTATAGCAGTTTTATTAAAAATATCACAACCTACACCATAAATCGTATCTGTGGGATAAATTACCAAACCACCATCACGCAAACATTCTACTATTTGGAGGATTTTTTTTTGTTCTATATTTTCAGGATAAAGTTTTATAAATTGTGCTTTGGACATTTTTTTGGAAGTAAGTATAATTTTGATAGTGATTTTTATTTTGAATTGTTTGCAAAAATACACCAACAACCCAAAGAAATCAAATTATTTTTATGTTGGCTTTTTACAAGTATAAGAACAAACAAAAATTATTTGAAAAAATTATTATTATTATTTGATTTTTTAATTTTAATTTTGCAAAAATTTAGTAATAGTTTTTTTATAATTTGAGTTTTTTAGACTTTTGTATTTTGACTGTTTCATTTATAATTTATAATTCATAATTCATCATTAAAAATATGACAAACATCATCACAGACATAGATATTATTTCTCCAAATACCGAAACACCGCTTGATGCACCTCGTATTACGCCTGATTCCAACACAGGAAAATCACGAAAAATATACATAGAAAGTTATGGTTGCCAAATGAATTTTGCAGATAGCGAAATTGTAGCCTCTATTATGCTTGAAAATGGTTTTGATACCACAACCACCGCAGAAGATGCAGATTTGGTATTGTTGAATACTTGTGCAATTCGTGATAATGCAGAACAAAAAATTCGCAATAGACTTGTGCATCTTACCGCCCTCAAAGCCAAAAAACCTAACATAAAAGTAGGTGTTTTGGGTTGTATGGCTGAAAGATTAAAAACCAAACTTTTGGAAGAAGAAAAAGTTGTGGATATTGTTGCAGGCCCTGATGCGTATCGTGATTTGCCTTCGCTTGTGGGTGAGGCAGAAGATGGCGAAAAAGGGATTAACGTATTCCTTTCTCGTGATGAAACGTATGCAGATATTTCGCCTGTTAGGCTTAATTCTAACGGTGTGAGTGCATTTATTTCAATTATGCGAGGTTGTGATAATATGTGTTCTTTTTGTGTCGTGCCATTTACACGTGGTCGTGAGCGAAGCAGAGACCCACATTCTATTGTGGCAGAGGCACAAGATATGTTTGACAAGGGTTATAGAGAAGTTACGCTTTTGGGGCAAAATGTAGATTCTTATTTATGGAGTTCTAATCCTGATGTAATTTCTATTTTGGCAGAAAAAAAAGCAGTCAAAAAAGGCGTTGATTTGACAGGTATTGAGGTTGTGAATTTTGCACAATTATTAGAAAAAGTGGCTTTAATTCACCCAGATTTGCGTGTGAGATTTTCTACTTCTCACCCAAAAGATATGACTGATGATGTGCTTTATACAATGGCAAAATACGAAAATATTTGTAATTACATACATCTTCCTGCTCAAAGTGGCAATAGTCGTGTTTTGGAATTGATGAATAGAGGTTATACAAGAGAATGGTATTTGCAAAGAATTACGAAAATTAGGGAAATTTTAGGCGAAGATTGTGGAATTTCTATGGATTTGATTGCTGGTTTTTGTACCGAAACCGAAGCAGAACACCAAGATACGCTTTCATTGATGGAAGCTGTAAAATATGATTTTGGCTATATGTTTTATTATTCAGAACGTCCAAATACACCTGCACACAAAAATCTGCAAGATGATGTTTCATTAGAAATCAAAAAAAGACGTTTGCAAGAAATCATAAATCTTCAACAAAATCATTCTTTACAAAGAAATCAGCAAGATGTAGGAAAAACATTTAAAGTTTTGGTTGAAGGCGAAAGCAAACGTTCTGCGGATTATTTAATGGGACGCAATTCTCAAAATAAAGTGGTTATTTTTCCAAAAGGCAATCTTCAAAAAGGTCAATATGCCCACGTAAAAGTTCATTCTTGCAGTGCTGCAACGCTTTTGGGGGATTTGGTTTAAGGTTTAAAGTTCAAGGTTCAAAAAGTTCAAGTATTGTTTTTATTTTCACAAAAAAGACTTACCAAATTTTATTTGGCAAGTCTTTTTGTTTTTAGTTTTGAATTTTCTCAAAATACTTATCTACTTCTTTTTTGTAGTAAGGCGAAAGGGCTGGCGGAATAGTACGCAGAAGTTCAGTTTGTTTATTTTTGGTATTAAAAAACTGTTTTAAAGCAGGAGGAATTACTTTATTGTATTCTTTTGCTTGTTCAGCTTTGCGTGTTTGTTCTTCATCTTGTTCTTTTTGGGCTTTTTCTGATTCCAACATACGAGTTTCTATGTCTTTCATACGTGATTGCGAAAGTTGCATTAGGCGTTTATTTACAAGGTCTTCTTCGTTGCGTTCAAGTTCTTTTTGAAGGTCTTTCATTTCTTTGAGGAAATTAGAACGTTTTAGTTCGCCTTCTTTGTCGCCTTCTGGGTTTTTGTTGCCATTTTCACCATTTTGACCGCCTTGTCCATTCTGACCGTTTTGACCATTTTGCCCTTGTTTGCCATTTTGTCCTTGTTTTCCGTCTTTGCCTTCTTTACCTTGACCGTCTTTTTGTCCGTCTTTGCCTTCTTCTCCTTGTCCGTCTTTTCCTTCCTTACCTTTGCCATTTTTACCTTCTTTTCCTATTTGGGAGGCTTGTCTTTTTTCCATTTCTTTGAGGGCTTTTCTGATGCGTTGTTGTTCCGCAGCGAGTTTAGCAAGTTCTTCGGAAAGTTGTCTGCCTGATTTTCCGCTTTTTTGGAGTTCTTGGATTTGTTGGTTCAATTTTTTTTGCATTTGGGAAATATTAGGGCTTGATTTTCCATCACCTTGTCCATCACCTTTGCCTTTTCCCTTACCTTTTCCTTTTGATTTTTTGGATTTTTTGCCTTTGCCTTTTCCCTTCATATCTATATCATTTTGCATATTTTTTAGGCTTTCTGAAAGCATCAACGCAAGATTATTCATTGCAGTCATTGCCATTTGTTGTTTTCCTGTGGTTTGTCCTATTCTGCGTTGTTTGATGGTATTGGTGCTTTCGTTCATATATTTTTTCATTTGCCCAAGTTCCCTTGTTACAAAACTTTCTATCTCAAAAACCCTTTTAGAAAGTGCCACAAGACTATCTTCAATAATGCGTGAATCATCTTGAAGTTTAAGCTGTTGCTGGGCAAGTTTTATAAAACGTGGGTCAGAAAGATTTACTTCTTTAAATTCTTTCATAAGTGCCTCCTGATTGTACGAAAGGCGAATTAAATTTTCCAAAATCGCCCTAAGGTCGTCAGCATTTTCAGCATCTTGGTCTTTTTCTTCGTCATCTTTGATGTCTTGCATTTTGTCTGCAAGTTCTTTCATTTTTTTACCAGCGTCTTTTTGAGGTTTTGAGGCTTTTTCTTTTTTCTCTTTTTTATTTTTCTTTTCTTTGTTTTCTTTGTCGTTTCCTTTATTTTCTTTACTTTCTTTGTCATTTCCTTTTTCTTCTTTGTTTTCGCCTTCTTTATTTTCTTTGTTTTCGTCCTCTTTTTTGCCATCTTCTTTGTTTTCTTCATTTTTCTTTTCGTTTTCTTCAAGAGCTTTTTGACTTTCGTCTTGTTTTTGGTCTATTTCATTTTGTTTTTGTTCTATTTCTTTCTCGTTTTTGTTAAGTTCGTTTTGGTTTTTGAGTTCTTTGTCTTGTTTTTGGAGGTCATCAATTTGTTTTTTAACATCTTCAAATTTTTGTTCCAATTTTTTTTGTTCTTCTTTGATGTCTTTTTGTTCTTGTTTTTCAGCAGGAGAAAGCGGTGTTTTTTCTTCTTTTTGCTCAAGTTTTTCAGATTTTTCGCCAAGCTCATTTTGTTCTTTGGAAAGTTTTTCCAATTCATCTATTGCTTTTTGGAAATTTTGTTCAAATTGCATTTGTTTAAACATTTCCATTGCTCTTTCAAGTTCTTTTTCCAAATTTTCTTCTTTGTCTTTTATTTCGTCCAATTTATTGATAACTGCATCATTGTCCCTATTTTTTTCCAAAAGTTTTTGAAGTTCATCATACAATTTTTTGGTTTCAGGGTCAAGGAGTTCATTCATCAATTTTTGGAGTTTTTCCATTTTCTCCGCAATTTGTTGGTCTTGTTCTTGGAAACGATTTTGTTTGTCTTGAAGATTTTGGTTTTGTTCTTGCAATTTTTTCACTTCTTCTGCGAGTTCCTGCCTTTCTTTTTGAATTTCCTCTGCAAGTTTTTTGTCTTGGAAATCCATTTTTTCCTTGTTACGTAATTTATTTTCAAGATTATCAAGTTTTGTTTGCAGATTTTTTGCTTTTTGAAGGGTTTTATCAATTTGATTTTCGGTACTTTTGGTTGCTTTTGCTACGTCTTTATCAAAATCCTTGTTAGAAGGAATTTTAAACTGAAAACCTGTTGTTTTTGTGGTTTTTGCACCATTTACACCATCATTATCCGAAACCTGTGTAAAATATTCTAATTGGTCATTTGGTTGCAAATTAAGCTGTGAAAGGTCAAATTGATAAAAGAAATCCTGCAAAGTTTGTGTGCGTGAAAATGGAATATTGATGCTTTGATAATTGCCCGCTTTGCCATTTTTATTGACACGATACACAAATTGAAGCCCAGAAATGCCATAATCATCTTGAATATTGCCCCCAACGCTGATTTGTTGGAATGTCGCAGTATCCTGAACGGATTGCATTTGAATTGTAGGATATTTGTCAGTGATTACTTGAAGATTGTAATTGATTTCTTCTTTGTTGGCACTGTGAATATTTTGTAATTGAATTTGATAATTTTCTGAATTTTTGGCTTGTTTTGCAAAAATAAATTTATCTTCTGAATCTGCTTTTACGTGAAATGTATCAGGTTTTTCACCAAATAATACACGCATTTTTTCTGCTTTTGAGGTTTTGAATTGCCATTTAATTTGCGTTCCTTCTGGCACAATCAAGTTTCCAATATTTTGCCAATTTTCGTTTTGTTTTCCCAAATACGAAGGATACACAAGTTGTGCATCAAACGCAAGCAAAGTAGGACGTTCCAAAAGCTCAATATTATAATTTTTGGAAGAAAATCCTGCGGATTCTAAGGAAAAATTAACGCCTTTTTGAAGTTTTGGGAAAAGATAGGTAAAATTTCCTTTTTCATTTCTTACGATTTTGTAGCTTCTTTCGCCTTGTTTCAAAAACATTTCTTGCGGAATTGCACGACCTTTTAGGGCAATTTCAAGCGTAAAATCTTCATTTTTGAAGGCTTTTAAGGTTTTATTTTGCACCTCAAAAGTAAAAGGTGCTGGCTCTGCAAAACTTTCATTAAAATTGATAATGCGTTTGGTGCTTCCCCCAAATAATTCGCTAAAAAGCGAAGGCGAAGCCAAAAAAACACCGCCAATTATCAATAAAGGCACTAATATAAAACGCAAATATTTGCGATTTTCTTCATAATGCACCGCTTCTGTAAATTCCAAATGACTAAATTCTTTGGTACGCTGTGCAAGACTTGCTTGTGCGAGTGCGTTGCTTGTGGCAAGTTGGCGAAGTTGTAAAGTATTCACCAATTTATCATCAACATTTGGGAAATATTGACCTACATTTTTGGCAACTTGTTCATCAGAAAGTGGTTTTTGTACCTGAAAAAGTTTTGATAATGGGTTCAAAATGCCCCAAATCACCACCACAGACACTACGCCCACAAAGGAGAAGAAAAATAATGCCCTTACAATGGAATTAAAACGCCCAATATATTCCAAAAAATTAAGCGATACATACACGCTTAATGCAATGGAAAATGTTATCAATAATCCTTTTAGTAATTGATTGATGTAAAATTTTTGGCGATAAGCTGAGATTTTTTCGTCTATATTCATCTTGAGAATTAGAAATTAGGAATTAAGAATTAGGAATTAAGAATACTTTATATAAACTTTTATTTTAAAAAATTATAAAAAATAAAAATAATATTTTAATAATTTTATATTTAATAAAATTTATTACTAAAAAATCAATAATAGGAATTGTATTTTTTTCAATTCCTAATTTCTAATTCTTAATTCCTAATTCAAATATACTATTTTTTTAAATAAAAAATCACAAAAAACCTATATTTTTTTTCTTAAAAAATGTTAAAAGGATTTAAGGAATGAATTAAAAATAAAATGGATACTTTTAAAAATAGGCATAAATGCCTATTCTATACATATTATTACGATTGTTTTATGTATAGCACAGGCATTTATGCCTGTGAAACGCCCAA
>JAAFIN010000043.1 GCA_013297825.1 Cytophagales bacterium | reverse complement strand
CAAAAAATAAAAAGTGTTTTTTTTGACAACACTTTTAGAGATAACTAAAAAAACAAAAAAAATGCGTTTTTTCTTAGAATAGTACAAAGTTCATTTACAAAAAAATTGATATGCTGACAACACACAGGATTAGAACACTTGAACGGATTTTTAATAAAAAAGTGCTTTATCTGTTAATATAGCGTGTGTAAAGTGTTGGCAAAAATGAAAAATGAAAAAAAACATTTTTTTGACAACACCTTTTTAATTGTACTTTTCTAAGACACCTTAGAAAAGTACAATTAGATACGACTAAATTGGATTATTTTTTGTTTTGGTTTTTGGGTGTTTTTTAGGTGTTTTTACCTTAAAAAGTGTTAGATTTTTGAGTTTGTAACAAAATTAGAGATTGTTACAAAAAAATTTGTTACAAATTTTTCTTAGAATATTACTAATAAAAATACTTATACGATAAATAGAAAGGGTATAACCTTAATATAATTAGTTTGTAACAATGTAACAACAAAAAACGAATTTCTCTGTGTATTGTGGTAAGGTTGTATGATTTTGGTGTGTTGTTTTTGCATTTGGCAACACCTTATATTAGAATAGTACAAACACAAAAAAACCACGCTTTTGGGCGTGGTTGTTATGTTGTGATCCCGATTGGATTCGAACCAATGACCTACTGCTTAGCTTACCACTATGGTTTTCACCACCTTTTTGTGTGTGTTTGTGGTCTGGACTATATCTTCACCATTTCAGGTGTAGCACGTGTAGTCTCTACGGTGTCTAATGATAAAACATTACAAATAAAATTTTATCAAAAGTTCCCTCGGTATTACCATCAGCATTATCTGTTAAGGCTTCACCGATATAGTGCTATCCACTTTTATAATTATTTTTTCTTATAAAAGGCTCCTAATTAACTTAAAGGCAGTTGCTCTATCCAGCTGAGCTACGAGATCTTTTATGATTTACAAATAAAAAATGAAAATTATATTTTGGATATAATCTTCATTTTTTGTCGGGATAGCAAGATTCGAACTTGCGACCTCCTGTACCCAAAACAGGCGCGATACCGGGCTACGCTATATCCCGAAATTACAAAGTTTTAAGACTTTGGAGGTTTCTAACAGATTCGAACTGTTGTACGAGCTTTTGCAGAGCTCTGCCTAGCCACTCGGCCAAGAAACCGTGTCGTAATTTCTTTTATTTTTTCCTCCAAGTATTTTTTAATTTAATAAAAAATATTTGTGTTTCTTAAAACGTGTTGCAAAGATAAAACACATTTTTCAGATTTCCAAATTTATTTTACATTTTCCTCAAAAAAAATACATTTTTTTTTAAAATACCCAAAAAATCATTAAAAAAATGACTTTTTGGATATTTTTTTATCCCTAAAAGTTCCCCCTTTGGGGGTTAGGGGGCTTCATTATTTTTTCTCTTCTTCTACTTTTACCTCTGCATTTTCAGGAGCAACTTTTGGTTTTCTTGGTTCGTCTTTCATATCAGGTTTGTGAATACGTGTATGTGAAAGAACAATTTTTTTCTCATCTTTTGAGAAATCAACCACTAAGAAATCCAATGCTTCGCCAAGTTCTGCATCTTTTCCGTCCTCTTTTACAAGGTGTTTAGAAGAACAGAAACCTTCAATACCATAAGGCAATTCAAGGATAGCACCTTTGTCGTTTTTCGCAAGGATAGTACAACGATGAATAGAATTAGGAATAAAGATAGTTTCAAATGTATCCCAAGGATTTTGTTCAAGTTGTTTGTGTCCTAATGAAAGGCGTTGATTATTTACATCAAGTTCAAGCACTACAACCTCAAGTTTTTCACCTACTTTGATAAATTCAGAAGGGTGTTTGATTTTTTTAGTCCAAGAAAGGTCAGACACGTGTACAAGTCCATCAATACCTTCTTCCAATTCTAAGAACAAACCAAAAGAAGTCAAATTGCGTACAAGACCAATGTGTTTGGTACCTTGTGCGTATTTGGTAAGGAGGTCTTGTTTTTTCCAAGGGTCTTCAACAAGTTGTTTGATACCCAAAGACATTTTTTTAGCATCACGGTCTAAAGTCAATACAACTGCATCAAGTTCATCACCTACTTTTAGGAATTCTTGCGGATTGCGGAAGTGTTGCGACCACGACATTTCAGAAAGGTGGATAAGACCTTCCACACCTGGAATTACTTCCAAGAAAGCACCATAATCAGCTACATTTACAATACGTCCTTTTACTTTAGAACCTTCTTTGATGTCAGCACTTAGTGTTTCCCAAGGGTGTTGAATAAGTTGTTTCATACCCAAAGAGATACGTTTTTTGTCATCATCAAATTCCAATACCACCACATTAACTTTTTGGTCAAGTTTAAGCACTTCTTCAGGGTGCGTAACACGTCCCCAAGAAATATCTGTAATGTGCAACAAACCATCTACACCACCAAGGTCAATGAATACACCGAAGCTGGTCATATTTTTGATAACACCTTCCAATACTTGACCTCTTTCAAGGTTGTTAAGGATAAGACCACGTTGTGCTTCAAGGTCTTTTTCAATGAGAACTTTGTGCGAAATCACAACGTTATCATTAGAATAATTGATTTTGATTACTTTTACTTCAATTTTTTTACCTACATAAATATCAAAATCACGGATAGGTTTTACATCAATTTGAGAACCAGGTAAAAACGCCTCTACGCTGAAAATATCAACAATAAGACCACCTTTAGTTCTGCGTTTTACAAATCCTTCTACTACTGTGTCATTGTCCAAAGCTTTTTGGATACTATCCCAAGCGGTAAGAACTTTTGCTTTTTTGCGTGAAAGTAGAAGTTGTCCATTGGTATCTTCTTGATTTTCAATAAATACATCAACTATATCACCGATTTTCAAATCAGGATTATCTTTAAATTCTGCAATTGGAATCAATCCGTCTGATTTGGAGCCAATATGTAGGATTACTTCACGGTCAGTGATACCTACTACTGTACCTTTTACTACTTCTTTTTCTGCCAATGGCGTAAGAGTATTGTTGTAAAGGTCTTCTAATGATTTTTTTTGGTCTTTAGAATAACCTCCTCCAAAGCCTTTGCCTGAGACGCTGTCCCAATCGAAATCTGATTTACTCATGTTATTTATAAAATAGGTGCAAAATACATCAATTCTTAGCACCAATTAGAATTGAATTTGGTTTAAATATTTTTGAACGAATTGCAAAGTTACAAAGGTTTTTAATAATTTTATAAATTTTTAGAAAAAATATTAAAACAAAAATTTTTTGGGAAAATATAATCTCATTTTTAATTGTATTTTTGCATTTAAAAATTATTTTTTCTGTTAAATAAACCTTAAAAAAAGCTACAAATTACTTTTATCCTTTAAATTTATAAACCATATTTTTTGATGAATACTTTTAAAAAACCTTTGTTTATTCATTGGTTTTATTACATTTCTGCGATTGTAAGTTATTTAATTGCTTTTGTTTTATTGATAGTACATTATTATCAACAAAATACTGAAATACCTTTTTTGTGTTATATTTTATTAGGTTTGTGTCTTGTTTATCCACATTTTGTTTTTTGGTTACAATATTTCAAAACAGGTTTTAACGAAAAACACGAACAATATTGTATGCTTTTAGATGTGGGTATTTCTGGTGTTTTTGGAAATTTTATTGCGATATTTTCTGCTCCGTCTTTGTTATTTTTTATGCTAACAATGACCAATATAATGCTTGGTCACGGGTTAAAAATATTTTTGATGGGTGTAATTTTATCATTTTTCAATTTATTTTTAATAAGTTTTTGGGTTGGATTTCATTTTTTTGATAATGTTTCTTTTGAATTGAGTGCTGTGAGCGGTTTTTTTACGTTGTTGTATCCTATTTATTTGGCTTACATCATAAATTTTAGGACAAATTCACTCAAAAATTCAAAAATTAAGCTCAAACTCCAAACTTCTGCTATGCAAGAAATGAATGAAGAACTTAATCAACTCAATGAAGAACTTAGCACCACTGTAGAAACGGTTTCTAAACAAAAATCACAAATAGAAATTTATAATGATGATATTATCCAAAGTATCAATTACGCCAAAAAAATCCAAGAAGCTGTACTTCCTCCTTTGAGTTATTTGCAGGAAATAATGGGCGAAAGTTTTATTTTGTATAAACCGAGAGATGTGGTTTCAGGAGATTTTTATTTTGCAATAGAACACAATAACAAAATATTCATTGCTGCGGTAGATTGCACAGGACACGGTATTCCTGGTGCTTTTATGAGTTTTTTGGGAAATAATTTAATGAATGAAATTATTGTAGAAAAAAATATTGACCAAGCTGATGAGATTTTGAATAAAATGAACAAAGGCATCAAAAAAATATTGCGACAAGAAAAAACCAATAATCGTGATGGAATGGACATTGCACTTGTGGTTATTGACAAAAATAAAAAATTTGTGGAATTTGCTGGGGCAAGAAATCCACTTATTTATGTTCAAAACCAAGAATTATTCTATGTAAAAGGTGATGCCAAAAGTGTGGGAGATGAGCAAAAAGAAGATATAAAATTCAAAAAACATCACATTGAAATCAACTCTGAAACCATTTTTTATATTTATTCTGATGGTTATCAAGACCAATTTGGCGGAAAAGAAAACAAAAAAATTACCACAAAAATATTAAGAGAAACTTTATTTTCTATTCACAAAAAGCCTTTTGAAGAACAACACAAATACCTTGATAATTTTTTGGAAGATTGGAAAAATCAAGGAAAAGAACATCAAACTGATGATATTTTGTTGATTGGATTTAAAATTTCGCCTCTGTAATTTTTTTAAAAATTTTCCTAAAAAATGGCTGTTTCATTCCTAATTCCTAATTCATAATATTCTGCCCTTACTTCAAAAAGTATTTGGTTAATTTCTGTGATATTGGGTTCATTAGGGAGATTACTTTTTTCAAAAAGTTCGTTGATATTGGCTAATTTTTCTTCTGCTTGATTTACCAAATCTTGATATTCAAATTCTCCTTTGCGAATTTTAAACAAAAATTCACGATTGGGTCGTCTTACAATTACTTTGTTTTGTGTTGCAATTTCTTCTGCCATATCCAAGAGGCGAAACGTGTGCATCATATTTTTGCTGTCATAATTTTTTCCGTGTGATAATGTATTTTCATAACGTGCAGGATTACGCATTTCTACCCATTCCCAATATTGGCGATAATCTTTGCAATATGAAGAATATCCATCGTGATTGCAATACAAATACACAAAAGGTAATTCACCTTTTGGCACGCTACTAAGGATTACTTCATTGCTATTTTCGTTGGCAATTCCTCTAAAATTCAATGTGTTATTTTTGTCCAAAAAAAGTGCATACGTATCCCTAAAATGGTTTAATGCCACAAGTCCGCACTGTGAATTGGTAATATTATGTTTTTCAAACCAATCTTTCACAGGCATTGTGCCTTGTACGTGTGTAACATAACAAAAATCCAATAATTCTTTACGTTTTACTTCTTTTGGATTAAGGATTTTTTTGTTTAAACCGTATGCTTTTTGGATTTGACTTTGGGCATAACCTGCAAAAGTATTTTTACAAAGTTTTGAAAGAATATTGATGTTTTTTAATTTTTTGAATAAAAAATGTTCTTGTTTGATGCAATCATCAGGCATATACAAAAGTTCCAAAATATTTGGGTTGTTTTTACTTAATAATTCTCCAAAACGATTTAATTCAAAAAAAGTAATGTCATTGGTTTCATTATTGATTTGTGGGGTATATTGCAAACTAAAAAATTTTTCTTTGGGCAAAATAAATACGCCTCTAATATCAATATCTGATTGTGGTGTGTTAAGTCCATACGCTACGCTTCCACTTATTGCTTCAAAAATTATATTTTCCATAAAAGAAGTTCAAGGTTCAAAGTTCAAGGTTCAAAGTTTAAGGTTTAAAATTTTTAAAATAAAACAACTAATTCATTAGTTAAAAAAAATATTTGGCTATTTTACATTTTTGTACTTATACCTAATAATATTCCCCTTTGGGGTAGGGGCTTTTATTGATTACTGGTTACCCAAGCATTAAGTTTTATTTGTTTTATCATAGACGAAAGTCCATTAGCACGTGTCATAGAAAGGTGTTGGTTAATGCCTATTTTTTCAGCAAAAAATAATTCTGTTGTTGCAATATCTTTTGGAGGATTTTTGTCTAATATTTTTATCAAAAGAGCTACCAAACCTTTTACAATTACCGCATCACTATCTGCTATGATACGCATAAGTCCATTTTCCATATATGTATGTACCCACACGTTGGACTGACAACCTTTTATTTTGCGTTCTTCGGTTTTATATTCAGCAGGAAAATCTATAAGATTTTTGCCCATTTCTATAATGTAGCCATATTTTTCTTCCCAATTTTCAAATAAGGAAAAATCATCTATTAGCTCATTTTGTATATTTGTGATGGAGTTCAAAGATTTAAAAGTTTAAGGTTCAAGGTTTAGGGTTCAAAAGTTTAAGGTTAAAAGTTCAAAAGTTTAAGGTTAAAAGTTCAAAGTTTAAGGTTAAAAGTTCAATAAATGTATTGGCTGTTTTCATTTACCATTTACCATTTACCATTCACCATTTACCATTCATCATTTACCATTATTCAAAACTCACAAGCAGTTGATTTTTTTCCACGTTGTCGCCTTGTTTTACTTTAATAGTTTTTATAATGCCATCAGTTGGAGATTTTAGGATATTTTCCATTTTCATAGCTTCCAATATGAGGAGGGCATCACCTTTTTGAATTTGTTGTCCAATTTGGATTTTTATTTCCCTAATAAGTCCAGGCATTGGGGCTTTGATGTCTTTTATTTGGGTAATATTAGCTTTGTCCATACCCATTTTTTGGAGGAGTAAATCAAGTTCTGTTTTGGCTTGTATTTCATAAAGATTGCCATTTATTTTGATGGTTAATGTTTTATTTTCCAAATCATTTTTGATAACTTCTACATTATAAGATTGATTTTCGTGCAGAATACTAAAATTATTTTCATTTATTTTTTGCAAATCCCAATCAATATTTACAACATTATTTGCAGTATTAGCATTGGTTTTATTTTGAATAATTGCCCCATTTTTTTGGGTTTTAGCTTCAAATACTTGGTTTTGAATGGTTATTTGGTACATTATTTAATGAAGCCCCCCAACCCCCAAAGGGGGAGTTTTTAATGAAAATTCCCCCTTTGGGGGTTAGGGGGCTTGTTTTTTATCGCCTATTTACTGTAATCGTATCTGTTTCAATTTCATTGCTGACGTTCAAAGCCCTGTCCAAAATTTGAATTCTGAATTTTAGAATAGTATTTGGTGCCATAGTTAGTTGGCTAAATAAAACTTTATTTGTTAATGTTCCTTGCAATGGACTTACACGTCCTGGTTCGTCCAAACGTGGAAAACGTTGGTCATACGTTAAATTAGGGTCAGGTAAAGGCAATGGTTGAAAATCATCACCTACTTTACGCAAAACTTTGAGTTTGTAATTGGTATAAAATGGATTGGGTTGAATATTCGTTGGAGGATTGAATGGAGGATTTATGTCATTGCTTCCAAGACCCAAATCACCATCACCATCTTGATAATCTACTTTTATACGTACTTCATCACTTTTTACAAGCGTACAGTCTGTAATAACTCTGCTTGTAAGTAAAGGGTTGGAAATTGCAGGAGTCAAAGGAAAATCAGGTTTTTGGTAGCAAGAACTCACAAAAAAAAGCCCTAAAAAGCTACTCAAAGCAAAAAAAGCTAAACGCATAGTAATTATGGATTATGAATTATAAATTATGAATGAAACAGCCAGCCCCCTAACCCCCAAAGGGGGAATTTAAAAATTAAATAAAATACTTTTTATTGATTATTTTTGTATTTTACTTAAAAAAGTAAAAATACAATACAAATAGTTTAAAAAAATTGCATTTTTGTACTTACACCTTTCCCCTTGTTACTTTCACCTAAGCACAGCACAAATATACAATTTTCTAAATATACCACAAAAAAGATTAAAAAATAATTTATAAAAATAATGCAAAATATATCAGAAAGTACATCAAAATATGAATTGTACCAACAAATTTTTACCACAACACCACAAAATTTTGAAGAAAATGCTTTAAGATTATTCCAATATCAAGCTGAATATAATCCAATTTACAAAAATTTTATTCAATACCTGCACATCAATCCAAAAGATATAAAATCCATTAAAAAAATTCCTTTTTTGTCCATTGATTTTTTTAAATATCACAAAATTATCACAGAAATTTCTGAAAATTCACTTGAAATAAATGCTATTTTTGAAAGTAGTGGCACTACAATCTCGCAAACAAGCAAACATTATGTAAGCAATGTAAAAATGTATTTGGACAATGCTACGCATATTTTTGAGGATTTTTATGGAAAATTAGAAGATTTTTTTGTGTTTGCGTTGTTGCCTTCTTATTTAGAACGTCAAAATTCTTCTTTAGTGCAAATGGTTTCGCATTTTTTGGAAAAAAGTCAAGGTTTTTCTGAAAATCACAGCGAAAAAATTGGTGGATTTTATTTATATGAACACAAAGAATTATTAAAAAAAATTCAATTTATTCAAAAAAATAAAAAAACACACCAAAAAATTTTATTGATTGGGGTAACTTTTGCGTTGTTGGATTTGGCAGAAAATTTTTCGGTGGATTTGTCTGATGTGATAATGATGGAAACAGGAGGAATGAAGGGCAAAAGACGTGAAATGCTCAGGGAAGAAGTGCATTATGTTTTAAAAAATGCTTTTAATGTCAAAGAAATTCATTCAGAATATGGTATGACGGAACTGCTCTCACAGGGTTACGCTCAAGGCGGTGATATTTTCAAAGCTCCAAATTGCCTAAAAGTGCTTTTGCGTGATGTTACTGACCCTTTTGACCTTTCGCCTATTCGCAAACAAGGTGCTATCAATGTGATTGACCTTGCGAATGTAGATAGTTGTGCGTTTATTGCTACGCAAGATGTGGGCGAATTGGTGGAGAATATTGGGTTTAAAGTACTTGGGCGTATGGATAATAGCGATACAAGAGGGTGTAATTTGTTGTATGAAATTTAATGATGAATTATGAATTATAAATGATGAATGAAACAGCCAAACAGCCTTTTTATCTTGAATGAAAAGCCAAATCTCTTTTGAAATTTGGCTTTTTGTGTAATAAAATTCTGATAATCTTCAAATCTTGAAAATCCTGTTCTTATTTGGCTGTTTCATTTATACTAAAACAAAAGTAGTTTTTCCACAAAAATCCTTGTTAAAAACTTTTGGAGGGTCTCAAACCCTCCAAAAGTTGAAATCGCAGAAAAACCAATTTAGGAATGGTATATTATTCAACATTTATCATTTAAAATTGAATTTTTGGCTGTTTCATTCATAATTCATAATTACTAAGGCTTTTCAATCCTAAACATGTGGAATGGAAAATCAGGAGAAAGTTCTACATAATTCCATTCACGATTCCACAAATAACGACTTCCTGTGAGCAGGTCGTGCATTATCATACTTTCGCCTTCTTGCAAACCCAATTTGTACAAAGGAACTTGTACAAAACCGCCTTGTCGGTTGTATGGGTCAAGATTTACGATACACAAAATATTATTTTGCTTGGTTTCGTCTTGTTTAAAATAAGCAAAAACATTATCATTATTGATTTGGCAATTATGAAAATTATAGGTGTCCTGCAAAGCTGGATTTTCTTTACGCATCCAATTTACACGTTTGATGACTTCCACCAATAAATTGCTTGAATTCCAATTCCAATGTTTTACTTCGTATTTTTCGCTGTCCAAATATTCTTCTTTGTTAGGCACAGGTGCGTGAATCATATACTCATACACAGGGCCATACATTCCATAATTGGACGTGAGTGTTGCACTCATAAAATACCTTGACAAAAAGAGTGATTTATTACCTGTTTGCAAAGGATAAGGGTTAATATCAGGTGTATTTGCCCAAAAATTAGGTCTAAAATATTCTCTACCTTCTCCGTAGGAGATTTCGGTCATATATTCCAAAAGTTCTTTTTTGGTGGTGCGCCACACATAATAGGTATATCCTTGCGAATAACCTAATTTTGCCAGTTCGTGCATAATTTGAGGACGTGTAAATGCTTCTGCAAGGAAAATCACATCAGGGTGTTTTTTCTTTACTTCTGCAATCGCCCATTCCCAAAAATAAAAAGACTTTGTATGTGGATTATCTACCCTAAAAATAGTAATTCCTTTGTCAATCCAATACATCAAAATATCCAATAGTTCATTCCAAAGATTTTTCCAATCTTCTGTTTCAAAATTGATAGGAAGAATATCTTGGTATTTTTTTGGTGGATTTTCAGCGTACTGCACAGAGCCATCAGGTCGCCATTTGAACCATTGTGGGTGTTCTTTGACGTAAGGGTGATTGGGCGAACATTGCAAAGCATAATCCATTGCGATTTCAATGCCATATTCTTTGGCAGTTTTTACCAAATGTTTAAAATCCTCCAAAGTACCTAATTCTGGGTGAATATCTTTGTGTCCTCCTTCTATGCCACCAATTGCCCAAGGTGAGCCTACATCACCAGGTAATGCAGTTGTGCTGTTATTTTTGCCTTTGCGGTGGTCAATGCCTATTGGGTGAATTGGGGGAAAATAAAGCGTATCAAAGCCCAATTCTGCTACACGTGGCAATACCAATTCACAATCTTTAAATGTTCCGTGTCTGCCTACTTCTTGCGAAGCTGAACGAGGGAAAAATTCATACCAAGATGAAAAAAGTGCTTTTTTTCTATCTACATACACTCTTAGATTTTTGTCGTAAGTGCTTGCATTTTTTTGGTAAGGATATTGGTGGAAAATATGGCTTAATTCCTTAGAAAATGCCATTTTTAGGGCGTTGTCGTATTGTTTTGGGTCAGAAAAATACGTTCTTGCGGTTTCTAAAGTAGCTTTTTCAGATTTAGAAACTAATTTTTCCAAAAAATCCAAATATTGTATTCCGTCCAAAAGTTCAACATTGACATATTGACCATCTTTTACTTTACGTTCTAAGTTGTGTTGCCAAGTAAGTGCGTGGTCAAGCCAACCTACGATTTTGTAATGATAAAATCCTTGTTTTTCTACCTTAAAACTTCCTTTCCAAAGGTCATTTCCTACTTCTGAAAGTGGGGAAGAATGCCAATTTTTTTCTTTTTCGTATTTATAAAGCACACTTGCACCAAGTACGTCGTGTCCATCAGCAAGGATATTTGCTTCTATTTGTATGGTTTCGCCTGTAATTCTTTTGATAAAATGCCTTCCACCTGCGATTTCAGGTTTTACATTTTCAATCATTATTCTTTGTTGCATAAAAGTCTGTCAAAAATTTAATTGTTGATAAATTTATGTTTTTTATAATTTTTTTGCTAAAATATATGTGAAATGTAGGAAATGCAAGAAAAGTATTGGTTCAAAAGCTATTTTTATCATAATTCACGAATGCGAATTTTATCATACTCAATCACACTAAAATACAAATGCCAATCCTCACGAGATTGTAATACTTGTGTGATAAATAATGCAGTTTCCTCAAGATTTGTTAATTTTAATCTTAATAAAATAACCCCAAAATGAATTTTCTGTTGGCTTTTAAAAACCAAATCTCCAAAATCTTTATCAAAAGTGATTATAATGCGTTGTTCTTCGTTAGCTTTTTCTATTACTGTCATATCATCTATGCCTTGAAAGGCTTGATGAACCCATTTTACATCAAATCCCTCTTTTTGAAGTGCAACCACAAATGAAGCAGGGAAATTTTCATCAGCTAAAAACTTAATTATTTTGTAACTTGTAAAATTGGATAAATTTTCTCTTGTTGTAATGTGTGTCCTGCATACGAAAAACACGCTAAAATATCTTCTTGTGTGATATTAGGATAATTTTCTAATACTTGTTGATTTGTCCAACCCTGTGCAAATAAATCAATTATAAATTCCACTGAAAGCCTTGTGCCTTTGATGATAGGCTTTCCTACCAAAATTTTTGGGTTGATATCAATATATTGTTGCCACATATTTTTATGATGTTTTTTGCTCTAAATTAAGGTTTTTTTTTGAAAAATACAAAAACTATACTGCTTTTGTGTGGATTTTTTTTATATTTTTAATTAAAACATTGAAGATGCAAATATTTTTTTTTTCCACTAAAATATATGTGAAATGTAGGAAATGCAAAAAAAGTGTTGGTTAAAAAAAAGTTTTTTGGTTATTTAGCAACAAAAGGCTGTTCCATTTATCATTCAACATTGAATTTGGCTGTTCCATTTATCATTCAACATTTATCATTTACCATTTACCATTAAATTTTAGTTTCTTTTCATCTGTTGTTCTCTATGAGAATCCATTTTTAGAAAAATAAACAACAGTATCGTAAAAGCCCACAAAGACGAACCGCCATAACTCAAAAATGGCAAAGGAATACCCACCACAGGAAAAAGCCCCAAAGTCATAGCAAGATTTATCATAAAATGGAAAAACAAAATAGATGCCACACAATACCCATAAATACGTGCAAACTTGTCTTGTTGTCGCTCTGCAAGTGAAACCAATCTATTCAACAAAAACAAAAATGTAAATATCATTGTCGCGCTTCCAAGCCAACCATATTCTTCGCCTACGGTGCAAAAAATAAAGTCAGTAGTTTGTTCTGGAACATAATTTAATTTGGTTTGTGTGCCTTTCAAAAAACCTTTTCCTGACAATCCTCCTGAGCCTATCGCAACAAGCGAATGTTTCAGATTGTAACGTATGCCTTGTGCAGAAGGGTCAATATCCTTGTCAATTAGTACCATAATACGGTTTTTTTGATGTGGTTTTAACACATTTTCAAAAATATATTTGCTACTTACTGCATAAATTACCAAAAAAGCAGCCAAACCCAATATCAAAACAACCTGCGTATTATCTCGTTTTTTTAAGGTTAATAAAATTACCAATGCAAGCGTCAAAATAGGAATTACCAAATAATATACAATGTGTTCCTGTGGAATAAACAATGCAAACACAAAGACAATTATCAAAAATAAAGTGCCAAATATCGCCCAAGATGGCAAAAAACCTTCTCTGTAAAGTACCAACGCAAATACCGAAAAAACCATTGCAGAACCTGCATCTCCTTGCAAACCTATCAATGAAACAGGGATTGCTAAAATAAATCCTGCGTAATATAAAGTTTCTTGTTTGGGAATAAGAAATGGCGGAATACCTATGCCAAGCATAATGCTTCTTAGAGGGCTTCCTATGTTGGTGTGTTGGGGCGGAATAGTAAGATATTTGGAAAGTGCTAAGGCTGTGCCTATTTTGGCAAATTCAGAAGGTTGTAAGGTAAAACTTCCTATGGCTATCCACGACCGATTTCCTTTGATTTCTTTGCCAAATAATAATACCAACAACAATAAAAATATTGCTCCCACATAAAATAAAAATGCGTAGGTATCAAATAAACTGTAATCAATGGTCAAAATAACCAATATCAAAATAAGTGATGTTCCTATAAAAATGAGTTGCCTTGTGGAACTCAACGACATATCCAAAAATCCTTTGGTAGAAGTTGCATCATATTCCGCAGCAAAAATATTGACCAAACCAAATAATACCAATGCTACATAAAGCAATACCGCTATTCCGTCCAAACCTGTATTAAGGCTAATTTTACGATTTTCCACAATGTATATTTTACTTGTTTTTTCTGAGGTGTTTTGTTTTAAAAAATGCCCCAAAATTACATAAAATAATGTTTTTTTTTGATGTTTTTTTTAATTTTTTGTGAAAAACATAAACAAAAAAATAATCTTGTGCATTGAATATTTTTATATTTTCTTCTTATTACTTTCCCCTTACACCTTTCTACTGACACCTTTCCCTTTTTTAAGGTTTTTTAACTTTTAAAAAAGTAATTTATATCTGTTTTTTTTACAAACAATGAAATTAAAACAACATAAAATAGATGAAAAATTACTTTACTTCTCATATTTCTTTTTATTGCTTTTTGGGTAACTTTTTGTTTTTTTGGATAATTTTTTCCCAAAATACAAACGCACAGACCAAACTCACAGGCAAATTAAAAATAGAAAATGCCAGCGAACCATCACAAACCGCCAATATCATCATCAATCTTATGCGTGCAAAAGATTCAACAATGGTAAAAACTACTTTTTCAGAAGAAAATGGAAAATTTGAATTTGAAGGCATCAAAGAAGGTGATTATTTGCTTTATGTATCTAATCCTGGTTATAAGGATTATTTATCCCAAAAAATAAATGTCCCAGCAGGGCAGTCATTGGTGGAAATTCCTGTTTTTGCATTGGTAGAAAATGAAACCAAAATGGAGGCAATTACCATCACCGCACAAAAAGCATTTATAGAAAAAAAAATTGATAGAATTGTGGTAAATCCTGACGCACTTGTTACAAATGCAGGATTGAATGGTTTGGAGATTTTGGAGCGTTCTCCTATGGTGCGAGTTGATGAAAATGGCATTATTAGCCTAAGAGGCAGGCAGGGCGTAGTGGTTTTTATAGACGACAAACCCACTTATTTATCCACGAAAGACCTTGCAGGTTTTTTGGCAGGATTGCCCTCAGGAAGCATTGAAAGTATTGAAATAATGACCAATCCACCAGCCAAATATGATGCAGCAGGAAGTGCAGGCGTAATCAATATCAAATTAAAACGTCTTACCACAAAAGGCTATAACGGGAATGTTCAAATATCAGGAAGTAGAAGCAATTATTGGCGTGGAAATACCAACATTAACCTAAATTATAGGGTAAATAAAATTAATTTTTTTACATCAATAGGCTTGGGTTTGCACAATTCACATCAAGATTTAACCATTAACCGCAATTATTTAGACAATCAAAATCAACTTAATTCAAAATTTACACAAAGGTCTTTCATAAGAAGGGGCAACAGAAGTGCAAATTTGAAATTAGGTATGGATTATTACATCAACAAAAAATCCACGCTTGGCGTAATGCTCACAGGAAACAGCATTTTTATTACTTCTAAAACAGATAATGATGCAATTCTGACCAATGCTGTCCAAGCACCGCTTAATTATGTAAATGCGGTTACGCCAAACAATGCACTTTGGAATAATATCAGCGTAAATCTCAATTACAATTACAAAATAGATACTTTGGGCAAAGAAATTTCTGCAAATTTGGATTATTTATCTTATGACAATAATGCAGACCAAAGCCTCACAAATAGCATTTTTGATGGAAATAGAACATTCCAAAATCGCACTATTTTGGCGTCTAAATTCCCTGCAACCATTGACATCAAAACCGCAAAAGTGGATTATGTAAATCCTTTAAAAAATGGTGCAAAAATAGAAATTGGACTAAAATCAAGCCTTGTAAATACCAAAAATAATGCTGATTTTAGTGATGTAATCAATGGCGAAAATGTGTATAATGGACAATTTTCTAATAAATTTCAATATGACGAAAATATCAATGCAGGTTATCTGAATTATAGCCAAAATATAGGAAAATTCGCCATTCAAGCAGGTCTTAGAGCAGAAAACACCAACATAAAAGGTTATCAATATGGCAATCCAACCCAAAAAGATTCTACATTTAACCGCAATTACACCAATCTTTTTCCTACATTATTTCTGCAATACACCGCAGATTCAGCTCAACATCACCAATTTGGATTTTCGTATGGCAGACGCATTTCTCGCCCTGATTACCAATCTATGAATCCATTTATTTACCCGCTTGATGCTTACACATTGTACGCAGGAAATCCATTTTTGCAACCAACCTTTACCCAAAATTTTGAGCTTTCGCACACTTACAAAGGGCAAATTACCACAACACTTACTTATACTTATCAAAATGATGACATTGGCGAAACCATAGAAAGGTCAAATAATGTGTTTTATAGTCGTCCCAATAATTATGGCGTTTCGTATTATTATGGGGTTACTGTAAATGCGAATTTTGATGTAAATAAATGGTGGTCAGTACAACTTTATACTGAACTTATAAACGTAAATACCAACGCAAGACTTTATGGACAAAACATTGACCTTTCACAAACGCATTGGTTTATTGGTCCTACCAACCAATTCAAAATAAATAAACAATGGACTGCTGAATTAGGTGGAAGATACACCACAAGTGCGTTAGCAGGGCAATTTGTGGTAATTCCTGTGGGCAATATTTTTGTGGGTGTTGCCAAAAAAGTATTCAAAAATAAAGGAACTGTAAAAGTAAATGTAAGTGATTTATTTTATACCCAACAACCAGGCGGAGATATGCGAGGTTTGCAAAATGCAACCGCAAATTGGCATAGTTATTTGGATAGTCGTGTATTTACATTATCACTTTCTTGGCGTTTTGAACAAGGAAAACACCTTCGTATCAGACAAAATAGCGGTGCAGACAGCGAAAGGCAAAGGATAAAAATGTAAATTTAATGGTAAAAAACCAAATTTTTTGCTAACTTTGTCTAAGCAGTTGCCCTTGCGGGCAGAAAGTCGGAGACTTTCAGAATAATAAGTCCAAATCAGAGATTTGAACTAAGTCGTGGTTTTTTTGCAAGACTTGGACTAAATGGGGCATTGAAGTTGGAAACTTCAACGAACAACATACTTTGAAGAACTGGAAATGCCCTGATTTTCTAAATCTTCTAAAATAAAATATGAAATATTACTATATTGACGAATATGTTTTTCGTGACCGAAATATTTTTAACACTTCAAGGCTTAATGTTGATGTTGAAAATAATGAGTTTGATTTTTACTCACAAAGTTTCTGGGATTGTACTAAGCCTATCCAGTTAATTATCCAAGCACAAGAAGGTGAAACTTTTTTTGTATTTGATAAATATAAAGAGTTTTCAAGTAATAACACCTATTCGATTGGTATGATTCCAGAAATTAAGACTGTTTTTGAGCAGTTTAATATGCCTGAACATAGATGGTATGAAGCAGAAGTGGGGTACGATTTGAATTATATCAAAAAAATGGAGCGTTTTTCTCTTATTAGATATAATAATATTGATATCAATGAAAAACGTCCTTATTGGGTACTGCAAATTACAGATACAAAGTGTGAGGAGTGGAAACTTAGTAATATGAAATTTAATATAGTTGAGTTTCAGAACAAAAAATTAATTTTGGAAGAATTTAATGGAACTATCAGAACAACTAAAGAATATTACGATTTAAATCGTGAAGTATATTTGGAGAGTAAAAAGACAGATATTACAAAATATATACATCCCTCTACATATGCCTATCAAAAAAACTATGATATTCTATGGGCAGGCATTCACATTGTCTTCAATGAAAAAGTAAAAGAAGCCTTAGAAGCCACTCATATCATCACTGCTGAAAATGGACTTGAGTTTGTAGAGTTTACAGATTATGAGATAGAGATGTTGGGAGAATAAGTGATTGCCCCCTAATGTTCCAAGTTTATTCTAAAACCGAATAAAATTCTGTTTCAAGTTTAAGGCGAAGCCAAACTTAGAACTGCTTTTCTTGCAAGTTTTCAACTTGCGGTTTGCAAAGCAAACCTACTGCAATATCAATAAAATGAAATTATTTTTGTTTGATTTGTGATTGTTTTTTTGTGGTACGCAAGTTGAAAACTTGCCAAAAGGCAGTTTTAAGTTACGCTACGCTTGAAACTTGAAACAGTATATTATTTGGGTTTTAGATGAACTTGGAGGAGTGGAGGTACAGACCAAAATTTTTGAAAAATGTTGCGAAATATTCATTTCAAAGCCCTTTTTTAGTTATTTTAATTTTTGTACAGTAATAAATAAATTTTTATAATATTTAAAACAGCCAGATTGCTACGCAATGACAAAAAGGCTGTTAAAAGTTCCCCCTTTGGGGGTTAGGAGGCTTTTTTTTACCTATCAAAAGTCAATCTTTGTCCAAAAGGCTCAAAATCTGCAAAAACACCATTTTCATACACCAATTTTCCATTTACAAAAGTATGTGTAACCTGTGAAGAAAAACTTTCTCCCACAAAAGGCGACCAACCACATTTATAATGCAGGCTTTCAGTTGTAACATTTGTATTTTTTTCTAAATCCACCATCACCAAATCCGCAAAATATCCTTCACGCACATAACCACGCTTATTTATTTGAAAAATATCAGCAGGAGCGTGGCACATTTTATCAATAATTTTTTCCAAAGAAATTTTGCCTTTTTTGTAATATTCCAACATCAAAAGCAAACTATGTTGTACCAAAGGCACACCAGAAGGAGCTTGCCAATAATCTTGTTGTTTTTCTTCCCAAGTGTGTGGAGCGTGGTCTGTTGCGATAATATCTAAGGTATCATTAAGCAATGCTTTCCAAAGTGCCTCCTTGTGATGTGGGTTTTTTATGGCAGGGTTGCATTTTATTTGGTTATTTAATTTTGCATAATCATCACTTGTAAAATGCAAATGATGGACACACACCTCCGAAGTAATGCGTTTTTTGTGTCGTGGTGTTTTATTTTCAAATAAAAATAATTCATTTTGGGTGCTAATGTGCAATATGTGCAGGCGTGTATTGTGTTTTTTGGCAAGATTTTTTGCAAATTGGGACGAGAGCAAACAAGCATCTTCATCACGCAATACAGGGTGAATATCAGCAGTAGGCACTACCTTAGAAAAAGTTTCTTTGTAAAATTCAATGTTTTGGCGAATAGTTTTTTCATCTTCGCAATGTGTTGCAATCAACAATGGACTTTCTGAAAATATTTTTTCCAAAGTGGAAGGATTATCTACAAGCATATTTCCTGTGGAAGAACCCATAAAAATCTTTAATCCACACACATTTTTTGGGTCAGTTTTGAGGGCTTCTTCGTGATTGTCATTGCTTACACCCATAAAAAACGAATAATTAGCCCACGAAGTTTTTTTTGCAATGTCATATTTATCTTCTAAAAGGCTTTGCGTAAGGGCATTTGGCACCGTATTAGGCATTTCCATAAAGGTAGTTGTGCCACCTGCGATAGCAGATTTGCTTTCAGTATGAATATTTGCCTTGTGGGTAAGTCCTGGCTCTCTAAAATGCACTTGGTCATCAATCACACCAGCAAATATATGTTTCCCTTGTGCATCAATGATTTTTTGGGCTTCAATATGTGAAAGATTTTTATCAATTTTTTGAATAAAATTATCTTCAATTAAAATATCAGTTTCAATGATTTTATTTTCATTGACAAGTTTAGCATTAAGAATAAGTGTTTTCAATGTTTTTTTTGAGGGAAAAATTAGAAAAAGGTTTTTGTCTCCAAAAGTATAAAAAAAATCCTTTTTATGAAAAATAGCCCCTGACAATTTTTATATCCAAATTGGAAAAAAACCAAAAAAATCATATTTTTGCGGTTTTAGAAAATTATTATCAATCAAATATTTATAATCAAAAAGGTTTTGTTTCAAAATTTGAACTTTTTGAACCTTAAACCTTGAACCTTAAACTTCGTATGGAATACAACCCACAAGATATAGAAAAAAAATGGCAAGACCATTGGAAAAAATATAACACTTATAAAGTAGATAACAATAGCAAAAAACCTAAATTTTATGCTTTGGATATGTTTCCATATCCATCAGGGGCAGGTTTGCACGTAGGACACCCACTTGGATATATCGCAACTGACATTATGGCTCGTTACAAACGTATGAGCGGTTATGAGGTTTTGCACCCAATGGGTTTTGATTCTTTTGGTTTGCCTGCGGAACAATACGCCATAGAAACAGGGCAACACCCCGCCATTACTACCAAACAAAATATTGAAACATTTAAAAATCAACTTTCTAAAATCGGTTTTGATTATGATTGGGACAGAGAAATTCAAACTTCCTCCCCACAATATTATAAATGGACACAAATTATTTTTCAAGAAATATTTGAAAGCTGGTATAATTATGACACACAAAAAGCTGAACACATAAACACGCTTATTACTCATTTTGAAAAAAATGGCAATGCAAATGTAAATGCTGAATGTGATGAAGATATTATACAATTTACCGCCACAGATTGGCAAAATTATTCAAAACACCAACAACAAGAGATTTTATTAAAATATCGCCTTACTTTTATTGCGGATTCTTTTGTAAATTGGTGTCCTGCTTTGGGTACTGTTTTGGCAAATGATGAGGTAAAAGATGGTCTTTCTGAACGTGGAGGACACCCCGTAGAACGCAAAAAAATGCGTCAATGGATGATGCGTATTACTGCGTATGCGGATAGACTTTTGGAAGGTTTGGAGAATTTGGAATGGTCTGACGCTTTGAAAGAAATGCAACGAAATTGGATAGGAAAATCCACAGGTTGCGAAATTGATTTTAAGGTAAAAGATAAAAATATTACGCTTACCGCTTTTACGACACGCATTGACACTATTTTTGGGGTTTCGTATTTGGTATTAGCTCCTGAACACGAAATTATTGGGGAATTAACCACATTGTCCCAAAAAAACGAGGTAGAAAAATATGTAACTTGGGCAAAAAATCGCAGTGAAAGAGAACGCCAAACAGAAGTAAAAACCGTTTCAGGTGTTTTTACAGGAAGTTATGCAACTAATCCTTTTTCAGACGAAAAAATCCCAATTTGGATTGCGGATTATGTACTTTCTGGTTATGGAACAGGTGTTGTGATGGGCGTTCCTTCGTCAGATGATAGAGATTTTCGTTTTGCAAATAATTTTAATTTGCCAATAAAAATGGTGATTGAAGGCACTGAAACAATGGAAAATCCAACCGAAAAAAAATACGGAAAAATGATAAATTCTGAATTTTTGAATGGATTGGAAACCAAAGATGCCATTGCAAAAGCAATTTCTTTTGTGAAAGAACGCAATATTGGCAAAGCAAAAGTTAATTTTCGTTTGCGTGATGCGGTTTTTAGTCGCCAAAGATATTGGGGCGAACCTGTGCCTGTTTATTTCAAAAATGGTATTCCTTACCTTGTGCCAAAAGAAAATTTACCCCTTACTTTGCCTGAAATATCTGCCTACAAACCAACAGAGGACGGTGAGCCTCCTTTGGCGAGGGCTACGGATTGGTATTATACGGACAAAAATACAGGCGAAAAATATCCTTACGAACATTCTACAATGCCAGGCTGGGCAGGTTCTTCGTGGTATTTTTTGAGGTATATGGACGCAAATAATGACAATGAACTTGTATCAAAAAATGCTATGCAATATTGGCAACAAGTGGATTTGTATGTAGGCGGTACTGAACACGCAGTTGGGCATTTGTTGTATTCACGTTTTTGGGCTAAATTTCTTTTTGATAGAGGAATTATTAATTTTGATGAACCTTTCAAAAAATTAGTAAATCAAGGAATGATACAAGGTCGTTCCGCTTTGATTTATAGAAAAAAGGGCGAAAATGTATATGTTGATAGTGAATTGGCAAAAAAATATAATGAAGATGAATTGCAACAACTTCACGTGGACGTAAATATCGTAAAAAATGATATTTTAGACATAGAAGCATATAAAAATTGGCGTAATGATGAAGATTGGCAAAAAGAAATGCAAAATGCTACCTTTTTGACAGGTGAAAATGACGCATTTAATTGTGATTATTTGGTAGAAAAAATGTCCAAACGTTGGTACAATGTCGTTAATCCTGATGATGTGATTGCACGTTATAGTGCAGATACATTGCGTTTGTACGAAATGTTTTTAGGCCCCTTAGAACAGTCAAAACCTTGGAATACACAGGGAATTGATGGCACACAAAGGTTTTTGAGGAAATTGTGGCGTTTGTTTTATGATGAAAAAGACGGTAATTTTTTGGTAAAAGACGAAACGCCAACGCCAGCAGAATTAAAATCTTTGCACAAATTGCTCAAAGGTATGCACGAAGAAATCGCAGAATATTCATTTAACACAATCGTAAGCAAATATATGATTGTGGTTAATGAGCTTTCAGATTTGAAATGCCACAAAAAAGCCATTCTTGAGCAATTGTTGCAAGCATTAGCACCTTTTGCACCGCATATTACGGAGGAGCTTTGGGAGAATTTAGGACATAAAACAAGTATTCATCACAGCATAATGCCAAATTTTGAGGAAAAACATTTGGTAGAAAGCAATTTTGAATATCCTATTTCTGTCAATGGAAAAGTTCGCACCCAAATTTTATTTGATTTGGAAAAACCAACTACCGAAATTGAACAAGAAGTTTTGGGAAATGATATTATCCAAAAATGGCTTGAAGGAAAAATACCTAAAAAAATAATTGTGGTAAAGGGTAGAATTGTGAATGTGGTAATTTAGGTTTAAAGTTTAAGGTTTAAAATAGTTTGTATTATAGTATTTTAACTCTTGGAGAGTTTAAAACTCTCCAAGAGTTTTATAAGCGTTTTTTATACAATATAAGTTAAATTAACATAGCTACTTAAAACAATTACATTGCTAATTAAGCCTTAAATTTTACTAATTAAACCTTTAATTTCAATAAATAAAATAATTACTTTGCTAATTAAATATTAAAATCTGATAATTAAGTCTTAAACTTTATTAAATAAAGCAATTATTTTACTAATTAAGCATTAAACTTTATTAAATAAAATAATTACTTTGCTAATTAAGCCTTAAAATTTATTAAATAAAACAATTATTTTAATAATTTAGCCTTGAAATTTATTAAATAAAACAATTATTTTAATAATTTAGCCTTGAAATTTACTAAATAAAATAATTATTTTGATAATTAAATCTTAAACTTTGAACCTTAAACTTTGAACCTTAAACCTTGAACCTTAAACCTTGAACTTTAAACTTTAAACTTTGAACCTTAAACCTTAAACTTCCCTATGGACAAATTCCTCAAAAACATCAAAGCAGAAAATCTAAAAGATGCCTTTTATAAGCAAATCACTACACAAATTATTAAAAGTGAAACAGACTCCGCTATTTATCGCAGAGGTGTAGATTACACAGACAGCGTACAGGAGATAGAAGGTTTTAAAAATCAAATAATCGCAGAAGTTTTAGGGAGTGATTATTATGAGGTTGTTTTAGAATATAGCAAAGACGAAAGTATGGTAAGAGCATCTTGTACTTGCCCATATTTTGATGAAGGTGGTATTTGCAAACACATTGTTGGAACTGCTTTATACACGTTACAAAATAAAAATGAGGTTTTTGAAAATGTAGAAGATGAAACCCCTCAAAGCAATACAGAGGTTTTGGACAATGAGCAGTTATTAGAAAAAATCTCAAAGAAATTAAAGGATTTGACTAAAAAAGATGTTCAAAATATGAGCCTTCAAAAACTAAAAAATTTGGTGTTGGAAATAAAAGAATTGTCAGACAAAGGTAATTTTAGACCAAATAATGAAGTAACAGGCGTAGTGATTGGTGGAATTTATATGGAAAATGTGGGCGTTGTTGGAAACACTAAAAATATTTCAAAAAACACTATCAGTGAAGCAGAAAAAGAAAAACAACAAGAAATATTTGATGAAGTTCAAAGCAATATAAATGAAATGTTGGAGGAGGATTATGTAAATAATATTCCACTTTTTGAAAAAAAATTAGATAAAAACCTTGAAAAACTAAATCATTTGGATAGAAGTTTTTTAAAAGAAATCTGTAATTATTACATTGAAGTTATAGAAGGTTTATCTAATATGCAAGATAATGATTTGCTTTGGGTAGAATGGTGGAATGGCAGAAGCGAAACCTATTACGAAGGCACAAATCTCAATGAATATCTGATAAACCTTTTGGAAAAAATGGACAATGATGAGGTTTTTGAGTGGGGAATGGAATTTTACAAAATTGAAGATTGCGAAAATGGTACTGATACTTTTTTTGATGTGCAAAAATGGATAGATGATTTTTTTGTGGATAATGACGAAATGATGCAGAAATTGATTGATGTTTTTATGCACAAAGCAAAAACAAATACATTTGTTGGTGAGCAAAAAGACCATCTTTTTAATCTTGTGGAAGATGAATTAACCACAGAACAAAGTCTTTCATTTTTTGGAAATTCTTATTTAGAAAATAACGAATATTTAGAAAGTTATGCAAATGCTTTGATAAGAGAAGAAAAAGTTGAAGAAGCACGTAAGGTTTTTGAGGCTAAATTCAAAAAAGAAAATTATGATTTTTCTTGGCTAATGGTAGGTTTATTCAAACAATATATAGCTACTTTTGAAACTACTTTGGACAAATTTACGCTTTTAGAAAATATTGAAACTTGGATAAAACCAAAAGACATCACAAAAGTTGAAACAGAAGTTTTGTCCAAATATCTTGAATTGCTGTTTGACCTCAAAAAATATGACCAAATTATTACTTTTACCAATGATTTCGCTCATAAAGTAGAAACTAAAAAAGAAATTCACTATAAAGAAATATTCTTTGATTGTGCATTTTTTCACCTAAAAGCCCTCAAAGCAGAAAATAAAACCAAAGAATTTTTGGATTATTTGCAAAAAATAGAAAAATCTACAGCAGATTTTAACCTTAATTTTATGGTTTTGAATGAAAATTTTCCAGATTTTCAAAAAGAAATTACACAATTAGCACATCAAAAACTAAATTTGGACAATTATGTAATGTTTCTTAAAAACACCAATCAAATCACGCTTTACGAAACAACGTTTCTTGAACGTTATGACAAATTACAAATACATTTTGCTTCACCATTTTTTGAAGATGAAAATATACAAAAAAGATTTCCAGAAAAATGTAAAGATTTTTTTGTGCATTGTGTCAAACAATTAGAACAACAAGCAAATAATGCTGCTTATGATAACATTGGTTTTTATCTTGTCAAAATATCTAAATTAGACACCACAAAAGCCACAGAACTTGCCAATCATATCAGAAGGAATTACAGAGCAAGGAGAAATTTGATGGCAGTTTTAACGAATATGGGTTTTTAAAATATTTTTCAAAAAACTACCTACCAACAAAAAAAACACACATTGAAATAAAATTCAATGTGTGTTTTTTTCGGTGTGGGCCCAGTAGGAATCGAACCTACCACCAATTGATTATGAGTCAACTGCTCTAACCGAATGAGCTATGGGCCCCTGTACTTTGAAGTGTTATATTCAAAAGCGTGTGCAAAGTAAAAGTAAAAATTTTAGATTTGCAAATTTTTTTCACTTATTTTTTAGGTTTTATATGTTTTTTTTCAAAAAAATTGCTTTTTTCAAAAAATGGCTTTAATTTTTCGCAAAATATTGAAACAAATATTGAAACTTACTATAAAATTTTTATGGAAAATTTGCAAGAAAAGTTATATTATACATCAAAAGGAGAAGGAAAATGTGTATTGTTGGTGCATGGATTTTGTGAAAATAATACAATTTGGGAGGATTTTGTACCAATATTAGCCCAAAAATATCGTGTAATTGTGCCTGATTTGGGTGGTTTTGGTAATAGTGCTGAATTGTTGCCTGAAGATGTCCAAATAGACGATTTGGCATTACAACTAAAAAGTCTTTTGGATTCATTAAACATCAAAAAATGTATTTACATAGGTCATTCGTTGGGTGGATATGTGGGTTTGTCGCTTGCAGAGCATTTTCCTGAATATTTGGAAGGTTTGTGTTTGTTTAATTCAACTGCGTTGGCAGACAGCGAAGCAAAAAAACGTTCAAGAAATCATACCACTTTTTTTGTCCAAAAAAATGGTGTAAAACCTTTCGCAGAAGATTTTTCTGCAATGATGTTTTTTGCAGGACGTAGAGAAGAACTCCACCAAAAAATAGAATATATCAAAGAAAGTGTGCGTAATACGCCTGAAAATAGCATTTTACAATGTACTATTGCATTGAGAGATAGACCTGATAGAACACATATTTTGCCAAAATTAAAATTTCCAATGATGTATATTATTGGACGTGATGATGCGTCAATTCCTTTTGATACTTACGAAAAACAGATTTTAATGCCAAAAAACTGCACAATTCATATTTTGGAAAATACAGGACACGTGGCTATGTTGGAACGTCCAAAAGAAACCCAAAAAATGGTGTGGGATTTCGTAGAAGCAATTTTAAAAGATTAAAAAAGCATTAAAATAAATTTAGGCTTTCATTGAACTTTGATATGTATTACATTAAAAAAAATAACTTAAAAATGAATGTTTTTAGGTTATTTTTTGTTTTAAAAACATACCAAAATTTTTCAAAAAACTTAAAAAAAATGGAAAATCGCACAAAATTTCAAGCAATTCGGGATATGAAATGCCCAAGATGTAGGGAGGGAAATGTATTTGAAGGGAGTGGAAATAGTTTTGCACATTTTACTGATACACATTCACATTGTCCTAATTGTGGATTGAGATACGAACCTGAACCTAATTTTTTTCAGGGAGCAATGTATATTAGTTATGGTTTTACGACTGCTATTGTGTTGGGCGTGGGTTTTGCGGTATATTTGTTGAGCAATTACATACTTGGGAGCAAAGATGCAGATTTGTGGGTGTATATTTTGGCGGTTACGGTTGGGCTTTTGTTGTCGTTTAGATACATATTTCGTATGTCAAGGGTTTTGATGTTGCATTGGTTTGGTGGATTTGGGTATTTGAATGAAAAAGAACGAGAAGAATTAAAATAAAATAATTTTTGTGATGTATTGTTTTTGTTTTGTACATTTGTTTTTTAATTTTTAATTTATTGCCATCCTTCTATAACAGCAGATAGGAAAATAAACTTTTGAAATATACCAACTCGTTTTTCAAATTTTATATGCTCTAATTTTTTAAAATCATCAGATAAATTTGTAAAAGGGTTTTCAAATACATCAATGCTACAATTTACAAGATTTTTTAATTCTTTTGGTAATGTTTGAAGTTGATTGTATTGCAAATTCAAACTTTTTAAGTTGTTTAGTTGCCCTATTTCTTTAGAAATATCTTGAATCTGATTGTTATTCAAATGCAAAAACTCCAAATTTTTTAGTGGATTTATCATTTCAGTAGATAGTTTTTGGAGTTTATTTCCTCCAAAATTCAACCTTTTTATATTTTTTAATTCTCCAATTTCCGCAGGTAAATCATCAAATTGATTGTTTTTTAAATCCAATATGATTAGATTTTGTAATTCTTTAAATTGAGATGGAAGGTTTTTGAGTTGGTTATTTTCCAAATTCAAATATTGTAAGTTTTGTAAATTTCCTGTAACTATTTAGCCCTTTTGAAAAAAGGAAAAATTTTGATAAAGGTTAATATTTTTGAGTGTTTGAAAAACGTTAAGTCCATGTTTTTTGATGGTGTCAATAACACTTTGAATACGAGCATAAAT
>JAAFIN010000042.1:2271-27329 GCA_013297825.1 Cytophagales bacterium | reverse complement strand
GGGTTAAAAATATCAGATATTGATTTTTTTGAGGTAAATGAGGCATTTTCTAATGTACCAATGGCTTACGCAAAAGTGTTGGAAGTACCAATGGACAAAATCAATGTATTTGGTGGTGCGGTTGCACTTGGACACCCACTTGGAGCATCTGGTGCAAGAATTTTAACAACTTTGATAAATGTTTTACACCAAAAAGGCGGTAAATATGGCGTTGGTGCTATTTGCAATGGGGGAGGAGGTGCCTCTGCAATGGTAATTGAAAAAATTTAGTAATCAGTTGTCAGTAATCAGTAAAAAATAGCACAAATTCAAAATTTGTGCTATTTTTTTATAAAAAATCAACTAAGTTATTAGTTATTTTTTATTGACTATTTTAATATTTTTTTGTAGCTATTTAATCCTTTTTAGAAAAGGAGAAACTAATTTGAGTGCCTCTTTTTTTTGATACATTTCTATCAGAAGTGCTTTCTTTTGTTATTTCTTTTTTTATTTGTAATTTTATAAAAAGATAAAAATAATATTTAAAATAGCATTTTTTTAATTTTTTTTATGAAAAAATACGGTTTTTTACTTGCATTTACCTTGCCTATTGCGTGGATTATAGGTTTTTGGGTTGGAAATTGGGCTACATATTTGCCTTTTTTTATTGCGTATATTTTTGTACCTTTGATTGATGAAGCATTTGGATTGGACAAATACAACCTTTCACAAGAAGAAGAAAGTGAAGCACTCGCACAAGAAAGTTATTTTTCGGTGTTGCTTTATGGTTGGGTTTTGATGCAAATAAGTGTTATCATAACAGGGGCTTTGGTGGTGTCATTGTATCGTTTGGAAAGTTTGGAATGGTGGGGAATTTTGTTAAGCACAATGACCATTAGTAGCAATGGCATCAATGTAGCACACGAATTAGGACACAGAAACGAAAAAACGTCTGTATTTTTTGCAAAATTAAATTTGGTAACAGTAGGCTATTTGCATTTTTATATTGAACACAATAGAGGTCATCACGTCAATGTTGCGACACCATTAGACCCAGCCACCAGCAAAAAAAACCAAAATCTTTATTTTTTTTGGTTTCAAAGCCTCATATTTGGTTGGTTAAATGCGTGGAAACACGAAAGTAACAGGCTTACACGTAAAAATTATTTTGGTTATGGGATTTATAATGAAATGTGGAGAGCGGTTTTTTTGCCTATTTTATTTGTAGGAATTATTTTTTTGATTACATTTTTTGTTAATAATTACCAAATAAATCAAAATATTATTTGGAATATTAGCATTTTTTGGTTTTTTCAAAGTCTTTTGGCGGTACTTTCATTGGAAGCGGTAAATTATATAGAACATTATGGCATTATGCGAAAAGAAATTTCGCCTGAACGCTACGAAAGGGTTAATCCACTTCATTCGTGGAATGCAAGCCAAAAAGTAAGTAATTGGTTTTTGTTCCAACTCCAACGCCACAGCGACCACCACGCCAACGCAAGTCGCCCTTATCAAATCCTAAGACACATTGATGAAAGCCCTCAATTACCTTTTGGCTATCCACTTATGATAATGATGGCACTTTTACCGCCTTTGTGGTTTGCAGTGATGAATCCACGCCTTGAAAATTGGAAAAGACAAAGAGTTTAAAAGTTCAAGGTTCAAAAGTTCAAGGTTCAAAAAGTAGGGGCAATCCCTTGCGGTTGCCCAAACGTTGAAAAACAGCCAGATTGCTACACAATGACACAAAACGAGGCTGTTGGCTGTTTTATTCCTAATTCCTAATTCCTAATTCTTAATTCCCAATTCTTGTAATTTTCCTTCTTTTTTAACCTTATAAATATCATATTTATCGTGTTGTTTGGGTGTAATTTCGTCATATTCAAAAGGAACAACAACTTTTCCAGCTCTGTTAATTACCCCAAATTTATTATTTTTTTTAAGAATAATGCTTAAAATATGATTTTCGTTATCATTGATTTTTTCAGAAATTTGTTGCGTGTTAAAATCAAAAAAGACAATTTTAGATTGTTTTGTTTGATTGTCCTGTGTTTCAAAAATAGCAATTTGTTTAAAAGTATAATTTTCTGTTTCCCAATAACCCAAAAACGCATCAAAATTCAGGTTTTTGGGTTGTTTTGTTCTAAGGTCTAACACGTCCCAAATGTTATTTTTTTGGGTTAAAATTGCTCTTGGTTCATCAGGAAAGTCATCACCAGGATTATAAAGCACTTCAATATTATCATATTCAAAAGGCAAAATTATTTTCCCATTTGCATCTATTGCCCCAATTTTATTTTGCTTTTTGAGTAAAAACCACTTTCCAAGTCTAATCAAAGAATTTTTTTGGTCTAAAAAAAACGTATTGTTATAATCTTCATATTCACAAGGTATAACTTCTTTGCCTTTTTCATTGATTAGTCCATACGTTTTTTCATTATTATTTTTTTCGTTAATTTTCATTACCACAAATCTATTTTTGAGGATTTCACAAGGGAAAATTTCTGTATATTGCAAAAATTTTTTAATCGTTTTTCCATTGTCATTTTTCAAAAAAAATGTTTTTTTGCCTGTTTTATCTGATTCTTCTTGTGAAATAAAATATTTTTGTGTGTTTTGTGCAAAAACGTTATTTTTGAAAAAATAAATAATTAATACATTCAGAAATAAGAATAAAAATAAAGTTTTCATAAGCCCCCTAACCCCAAAGGAGTAATGTTTTAAGTAAAAATATTTTTGTTTGAGTATAAAAGTAGCAATTTACACCTAAATTTTTTGTAAAAAAAGTTTAAAATCCAAACTTTAAGTAATACTAAAAAGTTGTTGGCTGTTTCATTCATAATTCAACATTTATAACTCATCATTGGATTTGGCTGTTCTATTCAACATTTACCATTTACCATTCAACATTAAAAAAAAATGTGCCTCAAAGTTGATATTCATACACATATTATTCCTGAAAATATACCTAATTTTCGTGAGAGATTTGGGTATGGTGGATTTATAACCCTTGACCATCACCGCCCTTGTATGGCAAGAATGATGAAAGATGACAAGTTTTTTAGAGAAATACAAGATAATTGTTGGGACGCAGAAACTCGTATGCGTGAATGTGCCATTACAAATGTAGATGTTCAGGTGCTTTCTACTATTCCGATTATGTTTAATTATTGGGCTAAACCCAAAGATTGTTTGGAAATTGCCCAATTTCTCAACGACCATATTGCAGATATTTGTCAGCGTTATCCAAGTAGATTTATAGGTTTGGGGACTTTGCCTATGCAAGCTCCTGCTTTGGCAGTTCAAGAATTAGAAAGGTGTATGACACAGCTTGGGTTGGCAGGCATACAAATAGGTTCGCATATCAATGATTGGAATTTGTCAGATAAAGCCCTTTTTCCCATATATGAATGTGCTGAATCACTTGGAGCGTCTGTTTTTGTGCATCCTTGGGATATGATGGCTCAAGAAAAAATGCCTAAATATTGGCTTCCTTGGCTGGTGGGTATGCCTGCGGAAACTTCACTTGCGATTTGTTCTATGATTTTTGGGGGTGTTTTTGAAAAATTCCCTAAATTGCGTGTTGCGTTTGCACACGGAGGAGGTGCATTTCCGTCAAGTATTGGACGAATAGAACACGCTTTTCAAGTGCGTCCTGACTTGTGTGCCATTGATAATAATGTCAATCCACGTGATTATTTAGGGAAATTTTATGTGGATTCATTGGTACACGAGGCAGAAATGTTGCGTTTTATTATACAACTTTTTGGGGCTAATAGGGTTGCTCTTGGCACTGATTATCCTTTTCCTTTGGGCGAACTACACGCAGGCGAATTGATAGAAAGTATGGCTGACCTTACGCCTCACACCAAAGAGCTTCTATTAGGGGGAAGTGCAATGGAATGGTTAGGAATTAAAGATTTAACAAAATTTCAAAGAAAATAATTATTTTGAAATGAATTTAAAATATAATGGAATATTTTTAAAAATAGGCATAAATGCTTATTCCATACATATTTCTGTATTTTTATGTAAAGCACAGGTATTTATGCCTGTGAAACACCAAACATATTCACATTAAAATTTACACATTCCTAACACAGATTTTCACGAATTTATTTTTAATACATTTGGAAAATTACCTAATTTTTTATTGTTTTTTTATTATTCTTAAAATAAAATTTTTATAATTTAAAATTTAACACTAAATATTTGTTAAAATAACATTAATTCCTAATTTCTAATTCCTAATTCCTAATTCTCCATTTATGTTCTTTTTACCTTTTATTTTCCTTTTCTTGTTTTTTGTGGCTTGCAATCCTGAAAAAAAACAAAGTTTGGAGGAAAAACTTGATACTGTAAATTTTGCTACGCCAAAAAAAGAAGTAGAAAAACCTCAAAATCTTCCAAAAATTGACACCAATAAACTTGACCTTTTGGGAAAATTTATCCAAAAAAGAGCAAGATTTTTATTGGATAAAAAATATGGTTATTTGGATTCCACGTATAATCCAATTATTGAAAATGTATATGATGAAGCTGATGACTTTTCGCCAAAAATACCTGTTGTACGTGTCAAAAAAGGCGATTTTTATGGTATTATTGATACGATTGGGCGTGTGATTGTGCCTTTTGAATACAAACAAATGGGAAATTGTAAAGACAGTTTGATTATGTTTGTAAAAGATGAAAAATACGGTTTTTTTAATAAAAAAGGCAAAAATATTATTCCTCCTACATACGATTGGGCAAGTGGTCTTACAAATGGTTATGCAAGGGTTAATTTTATGAAAAAATGGACTTTTATCAATAGAAAAGGTTTAGAACTTACCAAGCCACAATTTGCAGGTGCAAGAGATTTTTCTGAAAATCTTGGAGGGGTTTTTCAGGGACAAAAATGGGGTTTTGTGGATACCACAGGTAATATTGTGATTGGTTTTGAATTTGATAAAATCCTAATGGATTTTGAGAAAGGAAAGGCAAAAATAGAAAAAGATGGGAAAGTTTTTTTTGTGGATAAGAAAGGGAAAGAAATAAAATAAAACGTATAAAAGCAAAACAAATACTTTAAAAAATAGGCATAAATGCCTGTTCCATACATATTTTTTATGTAAATGAACAGGCATTTATGCCTATTAAATTTATCTAAAATTAAAATCCATTCATTTTTAATAGAAAAAAATAATTTCAAAAAATATTTGTTAAAATAAAAAACAGTGTTTAATTTTGCATCACCGTTTAAAAAATAATAAACTTAAAAAATCAAAACACTTTTTAAAAACAAAACTCTTTAAAATTTTATGGAAAAATATGCACTTATAACAGGCGCTTCGCAAGGAATTGGGTATGAATTTGCGGTAATATTGGCAGAAAAAGGCTACAATCTTATCCTTGTGGCAAGAAATGGCGAAAAATTGGCGAAAATTCAAGCTGAATTAACCCAAAAAAACAAAATAAAAGTATTGTGTTCTGCACAAGATTTAAGTCAAAGTATTGCGTGTGATAGCGTATTTACAGAATTTGGGGGATTAAATGTAGAAATCCTTATCAATAATGCAGGTTTTGGCGATTTTGGGGAATTTGTAACAAGTGATTGGGCAAAACAAAATGAAATGATGCAACTCAATATGGTTTCGCTTACGCAACTTACACACCTATTTTTGCCTAAAATGGTTGCACAAAAAAATGGAAAAATTATGAATATTGCTTCCACAGCAGCATTTCAGCCAGGCCCTTTGATGTCAGTGTATTATGCAACAAAATCGTATGTATTGTCTTTTTCAGAAGCAATAGGCAAAGAATTGGAAAAAACAGGCGTAACAGTTACCGCATTATGTCCTGGTCCCACCGAATCAGGTTTTCAAGCTGCTGCTGCATTGGAAGAATCTAAATTGGTAAAAGGTAAAAAATTACCTACTTCAAAGGAAGTGGCAGAATTTGGCATAAACGCAATGATGAAAGGAAAATCTGTAAAAGTTCATGGTTTTATGAACAATTTTTTGGCTGGTTTAGTGAAATTTTTGCCCAGAAAAATGGTGCTTAGTATGGTGAAAAGTGCGCAAGAAAAATAAAAAGGGGAAAGTATAAAATGGGAACTTTGGAAAAGTATTAAAAAATGTTTTTTAACGATTTTAAGCAATCTTTTACTTGTAAAAAATGTCTAAAAAATAAATTTTACAACTAAAAAAAAGTCTGTACCGTAACTTGCGGAGGTCTGACCTTTTTTTATCTACTAAAGTTTGTGGTTAAAAATCTCAAAAAATATCGTCAGACCTCTTTAAAATACGGTACAGACGATATTTTTTGAGATTTCAGCAGTTCCCAGTATAAAATACAGTTTTTGAAAAATAAGGAATGAATTATAAACAAAATAGATTCGTTTATTTTTTGTAATTCATTCATTAAAAATAATACATATTTTTTAGATTGAGTTTTTTGAACCATTTTTTGAACTTTTTAGCATATTTAGATTTAAAAAAATCCCTTCAAAAATTTTTTGATGAAATTTCTACTTTTTTGTGTAATAATCTTAAAAATAATAACCATTTCTTACAATCCGCTTGCTTGGTTTGATGAAGTTTTTTTTGCCTCAATGAGTGAGAACTTTTGGCAAAAAGGTACTTTTCACACGCCTATTGTCGTGTTTGAGGAAGAAGTAAAAATTTATGGTTTTTTTTATTTTTTATACACAGGGTTTTTGCCTTATATTTTCCAAGATATTTTTGGATTTTCGCACACACCTTTTTATTTTAGAATAGGAAATTTATGTTCAGGCATCATTTTTTTATTTATTTTTTACAAATTACTGCGTATTTATTTATACTTTCCCAAAAAATATGCGTTGTTTTTGACCTTTCTTTTGAGCATTGACCCATTTTTCAATTTGTGTTGGCACGAGGGACGAATGGACTTAACTGCATTATGTTTTGGGTATATTTTTTTATTTTTCTTACAAATATTTTTTTTACCAAATAATTCAGAAAAAAACATAAAAAAACGCTTTTTATATTTATTTTTTTGTGCTGTATGCGTTGCATTGGCTTTATGCACTACGCCACGAATGGCATTATTTTTTGTGGCTTTTGGATTGGTTGGCTTTTTTTTTGGAAATTTTCAACAAAAATTTATTTGGTTTTTAATTGTAATTAAGGCTTTTTTATTATATTATATTTGGATTTTTTGGAAATTTGATGGAATTTATGATTTTTTAAATTATTATAAAGAAGGTGGAAAACTTGCACACCAAAGTCCATTTAGCGAACATTATTTGGGTGGGAGAGGTTATATTCCAAAACACGAATATCTTATTATATTTTTGACGATATTTTTTGCTGTTTTTTATTTTCTTCATCGAATACAAAATTTTTATAAAAACCCCACCCAAACCAAGCCCCCTGCCCTCAAAGGGGAAACTCCCAGAGGGGAGGGCTTATTAGTTCCCCCTTTGGGGGTTAGGGGGCTTTTATTATTAGGAGGCGGAATAAATATTATATTTTTTTACCTTTTTGTATTTGATTATGGACAATATTCTATTTATATTTTAGGATTTTATTATATTTTATTTGGTTTTTTTGTATATGAATTATCTTTAATAAATTTTAAAAATAATTTTTTAGTAGAAAAATTTTTTCAAAAAAAATATATTTTGGGATTTTTATTGGTATTTAATGCTTTTTTCTTTTTGGGAAAAAATTTACAAATTTTTTCAGATATGGCACGCAAAAATCCTCAAATTGCAAATGAGTTTATTGCTAAAAATATTCCAAAAAATGCTCGTGTGATTGGTGATGCAACGTATTATTATGCGTTACACAATCAGAAAAAAGCTAAAAATGTGCGTTTTCAACTCATTGATAATTTTGAAATTTTGGAAAATAGAGAACGCCTCCAACGCCAAAAATTCCAATATACACACGTGATTGTTACAGATATGTTACGCAAAAAACGCCCTGAATTATTGGATTTTTATGAAAAAAAGGCAAAAGAACAAGGGAAATCTTGGAAAAAAATTGCAAAATTATATTTGCCTACGCCTATTATTCACGAAAAAATAGGACAATTTTTTAGAATTTCACAGATGGAAAATCCTGCGTATAATGCAGAGATTTTTGAGGTAAAAGCCCCCCAGCCCCCAAAAGGGGAGTAATCTTATAATTAAATTTATAGATTTATTTTTTTTAGTTTCCCCCTTTGGGGGTTAGGGGGCTACTTTTTATTTTTTTTCCTATGTTCAAAAAAAATTTCTAAAGCATCATTTTTAAATTGTTCTATCAAATCAATTTCTATTTGCGTAATGCCAGAAACACCCCCAACTTTTTCCAAAACTTTTACAAAACGTTCTATAATTTTTAGTGTGAGTGCATTTTTATTTTTACGAATAATAAACATCACTCTTTTGTAGGTTTCTTCCAATGTAGATTGCACACCTTGGTTGTCCAACGCATCAAATTTATCTTGTGCGAGCCAATCATACAAACCCAAATCTTCTTTGACAGCTTCTCTGAACACAAGCCTTTCAATAGGACGCAAAACGCCATCACTTCTCGCTATAAAGTACGCCAATTCTCCAATTGCTCGGTACAAATTATTTTCTTCTAATGAAACTGTGAATGACATAAAACATAAAAAAAAATTATAATTGCTATTTATTTTAGGTTTTTTATTTTTGGCTTTTATTTTTTAATAAATATTGCCTAAATAAGTATTATTTGAATAAGTGTCGTTTGCAAATATAACTTTTTTTTGTTTTAAAAATTCAATGGAAACAAAAAAATTATTCTTTTGTTTCTGTTTTCGTTTCTGCTTGTTTTTCGTCTTTTGTTTTTTCTTCTTTGGTGGCTACACGTTTTGAGCCTTCAATAGAAACCGCATATTTTTCAAATACAAGTTTTACGTTTTTGTCTGCTTGTATTGTAACAGTATTTTCGTCCAAAGACACGATTTTTCCGTGAAGACCGCCCACAGTTACCACATACATACCTGCTTTGAGGCTATCTCTAAAATTTTTGGCTTCTTTTTGTTTGCGTTGTTGTGGTAAAATATTCATAAAATACAATACCAAAAGCACACCACCCAATAATAATAAAGTTGGCAAAATGCTTTGTTGTTGAGGGGCTAATAAAATAAGTAACAACATAAAAGTTTAAGGTTTAAAGTTCAAAAAGTTCAAGGTTTAAAGTTCAAAAGTTCAAGGTTTAAGGTTCAAAAGTTCAAGGTTCAAAAGTTCAAGGCTCAAATTGTATTCAATCCTGTTAATCTTTAAATCCTAAAAATCCTGTTTCAGACTTTGGTTATTTTCACCAAAAGCTGATATTCTTCTATTTCCAAAGGTGTATTTGCATTATTTTCAGTTTCCAAATCTCCAAATTCCAAAGAAAGACATTGAACTTCGGTCATAATGTAATTTTTGTGTGTTTGGATAGCATCATTCATCATATCATTTTTTGGTACGATTACCAAAGAAATTTTATCCTGAACGTCTAATCCTGTATCTTTTCTTAGGTTTTGAATACGATTTACAAAATCTCTTGCAAGACCTTCTTTTATCAGATTGTCGTCAAGTTGAATATCCAATGCAACCGTCAAATCACCTTCACGTGCAACTGCATAACCTTGTACGTCCTGCGAAGAAATCAAAACATCATCAAAGGTTATTTCAAATTCGCCTAATTCAGAATTACCCAATTTTATTTGGTTATTTTTTTCAATTTCAGCAATTTGTGAAGTATTCATTTGAGAAATCAAATTAGCAACATCTTTCATTTGTTGTTTGTATTTTGCCCCAAGTGTTTTAAAATTAGGTTTTATACTTTTTACCAAAATTCCAGCATCATCTGTGATAATTTCTAATTTTTTGACATTTACCTCGCTCAAAATAATATCAGCAACTGCTTCTATTTGCGTTTTTGTTTTTTCATTCAAAACAGGCACCAACACACGACTAAGTGGCAAACGAGTGCGTATAACCGCTTTTTTGCGTAAAGAGTGTGTAAGCGAAGAAATATTTTGTGCTAATTTCATACGAATTTCCAAATCTTCATCTATCAATTCGTGATTTATTTCGCTAATATAACTCAAATGCACTGAATTTTGTGAGGCTGTAGTATTTATTTGTGTGATATTTTGATACAAAAAATCTGCAAAAAATGGTGCAACAGGTGACATAAGTTGTGCCACAGTTTCCAAACATTTTGCTAATGTTTGATAAGCTGATATTTTGTCTTGTGTCATTTCCCCTTTCCAAAAACGTTTTCTGGAAAGCCTTACGTGCCAATTTGAAAGATTATCATTCACAAAATCTTCTATCAAACGTGTTGCTCTTGTAGGTTCATATTCTTTGTACGCTTCAACAACTTCTTTTTTCAACGTTTCTAATTTTGAAATAATCCATCTGTCAAGTTCAGGAAGTTCTGAAACGTCAATTTTTGTGGTTTTTGGGTCAAAATTATCAATATTGGCGTAAATTGCAAAGAAATTATAGGTATTGAATAATGTCCCAAAAAATCCTCTTTTGGTTTCTTCCACCCCTGAAATATTAAATTTTAGATTATCCCAAGGATTTGCATTGCTTATCATATACCAACGTGTGGCATCAGCACCGTATTTTTCTATGGTTTCAAAAGGATTTATGACATTGCCTAATCTTTTTGACATTTTTACGCCATTTTTATCCAACACCAAACCTGTAGAAACTACATTTTTAAATGCAATATCATCAAATAACATTCCTGCAATGGTGTGCAAGGTAAAAAACCAACCTCTTGTTTGGTCTACGCCTTCTGAAATAAAATCCGCAGGAAAACTTTTAGCAAAAAGTTCTTCGCTTCCTTCTTTGTAAGGATAACCTAATTGTGCATAAGGCATCGCCCCTGAATCAAACCAAACATCTACAAGGTCAGTTTGGCGATAAAGGATTTTCATATCATTTCCAATCAACACCACATCATCAATAAATGGGCGGTGAAGGTCAATTTTATTTGAAAATTCAGGTGCAAAATGTGCAATTTCTTGCAAAGAAATGTATTTTCCAGAAGATGACATTGGAAAAACTTTAATTTCTGTGCTTGTATTTTTCGCTTTTTTATTTGAAAAATCAAAAAACTTATCTGCAAGGGTTTTATCCAAAAATCCTTTTTCTATCAATTCTTTTTTACTTGCAACACAGACTTCCTCCATCTCATCTTCACTCCTCCAAATAGGCAAAGGCGTACCCCAATAGCGTTGGCGAGATAAATTCCAATCCACCATATTTTCAAGCCAATTTCCAAAACGACCTGTACCTGTGCTTTCTGGTTTCCAATTTATTTTTTTGTTCAAAGCAACCAAATTATCTTTGTAAGCGGTTGTTTTGATAAACCAAGAATCCAAAGGATAATACAAAATAGGCTTATCAGTTCTCCAACAATGCGGATAACTATGCACATATTTCTCCACTTTGAACGCCTTATTTTCTTCTTTGAGTTTTATACAAATCAAAACATCAGTAGATTTATAGTTTTTATCTGCCAAAATCTCATCAGTTTCATATTCTGCCTTTACATAACGGTTTGCAAAATCGGTAATTTCTGCCACATAACGCCCCTGACGATTCACAATAGGCATATCTTTGCCATTTTCGTCTTGTACCATAATGGCAGGAATATTATTTTGTTGGGCAACACGAAAGTCATCACTCCCAAATGTAGGAGCAATATGCACAATACCTGTTCCGTCCTCTGTACTCACAAAATCGCCCAAAATCACACGAAAAGCAGGTTTTTCTGGTTGAATGTAAGGCATAAGCTGGTGATAAGTAACACCATTTAATTGTTCGCCTTTATATTCTGCAATTACTTCGTATGGAATAACTTTATCACCTTGTTTATAATCCGCAAGGGCAATTTCTCCAGATTTTTCTGCAAAATATTTTCCTAATAAATCTTTTGCCAAAATAATCGTAATAGGCAAAAAAGTATAAGGATTATACGTTTTTACGTGAATATAGGTAATATTTTTGCCAACCGCAAGGGCAGTATTTGCAGGCAAAGTCCAAGGCGTTGTAGTCCAAGCAAGAATAAACGTTTTTTCAGTTTTTTCTAATTTTTCAAATAAAAACGCACTTTTTTCATTGTTCAATACCTCAAATTGTGCAACCGCAGAGGTATCACTCACATCACGATAACAACCTGGTTGGTTGAGTTCGTGAGTGCTTAGTCCTGTTCCTGCTTTTGGTGAAAATGGTTGTATGGTATAACCTTTGTATAAAAGTTTTTTATCGTGAAGTTTTTTTAATAAATACCAAACCGTTTCAATATATTCATTTTCGTAAGTGATATAAGGGTTTTTCATATCCACCCAATACCCCATAATGTCAGTCAATTTTTCCCATTCTTGGGTGTATTGCATTACAGTTTCACGATTTTTTTGGTTATATTCTTCAACAGATATTTTTTTTCCGATGTCATCTTTTGTGATGCCAAGTGTTTTTTCAACTTGCAATTCCACAGGCAAACCGTGTGTATCCCAACCTGCTTTGCGATGGACTTGATGCCCTGTGAGGGTTTTAAATCTACAAAAAATATCCTTAATTGTACGAGCCATTACGTGGTGAATACCAGGCATACCATTAGCGGAAGGAGGCCCTTCATAAAAAACAAAATTTTCTTTGCCTTCTCTTGTGCTAATAGATTTATCAAAAGTTTGGTTTTCTTGCCAATAATTCAAAATAGCTTTTTCTATTTCTGCGGGGTTGTACTGTTTGTATTCAGGATATTTTTTCATTGCTAAAATATTTTTAAAAATAATAAAAAAAACGCCCCAAATTTATAAAAAAATTTTGATAATTTAAAATTTTAATTTCCTAATGCTCATAAATGAATGTGTTGGTTTTAAACAAAAATGGGGGCTAAATAATATTTTTTTTGAAGTGAATAAACGACTTTCATAATATTTGCAACTATTTTCAAAATTTTCTTCTGGATTATCAAACTCAAAATAAATTCTGTTTCGTTCTAAAAACCATTTTCCTGATATTTTTTTTTAAAAATAAAAGAATAATCCTTTTGTATCAAGATAGTATCTTTTCGTCTATCAACCCACGTTCCAATCACATTTTTTCTTGTCAAATGACAACTCATCAAATGACAAATTATAAATACAAAACAAGAAAAATAAATTATGACTTTGTGCATTGTTAATTTTTTAGATTTTAAGTTAAAGAAAAATATTTTTTTAGAAATTAGGTAGGAGGCTTCCTATTTTTTGCAAAAATAAGGAACATTTAAGACTTTTGTTATTTATTCTTTAATTTGTATTTTTGCTTAAAACTACAAAAAATAAAAAAACCGCTTAATTCAATGAATTAAGCGGTTTTTTTATTTTGGGTGGAGTCGGAGGGATTCGAACCCTCGTCCAGGCAAGGAATACATAATGCCTTCTACACGTTTAGTTATTTCTTGGGTATTGTCAGCAAAAATCAGGCAAATAACAACCCTTTTTCCACTTATTCGGTAAAGTATCCGCCAAACTACACCAACACTTGTTTAGCATTGCCTTGTGGGGTTTCGATGCTCCTATACGCCAACTGAACAAAGCAACCAGTTAGCAGGAACACTTACTATCTAATTACGTCTGTAATTAAGCAGCAAGGGCAAAAGTGTTTTCGCCAGGTATTTTTTGAAAGCATTGATTAACAAGAGGCACTCTCAACTCTTGACGTGCTTATACATTCATATTCTCTCGCTGTCAAGTCCAGTCAACCCCATTTTTTATGAATTATATTTTTGTTATACGTTTGTTATTTTAAAAAAGTTCAAAAATTGAAAAAAAATTAAAATTATTTTTAAATTCCTGAACTTTTTAAACTTTAAAATTCCCCCTTTGGGGGTTAGGGGGCTATTCTATTATTATTTTCACACCGTCTTCCCAATCTTTGTATTCAGATGTGTAATACAAATATGCAACACTCGCAGAGGACAAAAAAGAGCCTTTCATTTTGGCGGTAAGGTCAAGCGAAATATTTTTGGTTTCTTGGGGTGAAATACTGCGGTAATAAAAAGCCACATAATTTTCTTTGATTTCGTAAAAATCAAAAACTTTTTTCTCCTGTAATGCCTTTAATTGCCACGCCTGCACCTCCAAGCCTGACGGAATACCTACGCATATAATAGGTGAGGCTTGCGTTTTTTCAGTAAGATTTTTGAGGGAAATGTTTAAGCGTGTGGTTTGGGAAATGTTTACAGTCTTTTGGCTCAAAGTTGTTTTCAAATCCAAAACACATTCAGAGGATTTTTTTGGGGTATAGGTTGAAAAATAAATATTTCCCACAAAAGAAAGTGGATTTTTGAGGTTTTTGCTAATGACTTTAATATGGTGTGTGCCTTCGCCCAATTTTTCAATCCAATCTTCTTTTTTTTCAAAACTAAAATTATTTGGGTCAATAAACACAGAAGTTAATAATTTTTCATTTGCCCAAAGTTCCACATTTCCATTTGTGGGGTTATTTTTATCAGGTTGTATAAAATTTTTGCTAAAATCTGTCAGATATTGCAAGGCACAAATTGTGCTTTGGGTGCTACCAAACATATTATTTTGTTTATTATTGGTAATAAATTGTGTAATTTTATTGAAATTGGTTTTGTTTTGGGTTTCAAAATTTTTGTTTTTTTGGTTATTAGCATACATCAAAAATCCATTTCCCACACTTGAAACGGTTTCTATCATATTTGCCTTTCCACCACCATTTGTCCAAGTATTTTTTGCTGTAAATGTATTCAAATCTTCCTGTTGGGTTTGTTGTGCCAAATAATCCATTATTTTGGTAGCATTTTCGTTTTTTTCCAATAAAATACTTGACATTGCCATCAACGACATTTGGTATTTGTCTTTGTTTTTTAAGGCTTTTTGATAGGAAATTTCGTATTCCTTTTCAATTTCAATATTTTTGACTTTTGCACGTGCCAAAGCATACACAATGTAAGCGTTTTGGGTGTCTTCGCCTTCATCACCGTGAAAATACGAATTTGAAGTTTTTTTAAATCCTCCTTTTCCGTCTTTTCGTGACAGAAGCCATTTTTTGGTGCGTTCTATCATCTCATTATCCACATTTGGATACACTTTTTTCATATCCAAAAATTCTAATAATCCGTAAGCAGTCAATGCTTCGTGTGCAGGCGAATGTCCAAACCATTCAAAACCACCGCCTTTTACTTCGTAAGCAATGAGTTTTTTGTAGCCATTTTCTATGTATTGAAGGGCTTTTTGCTTAATTTCAGGTTTTAAACTGTTGGTTTCTTGCATAAATTGCAACGCCAAAATATTGGGGTAAGTGCTTGATGAAACCTGCTCAAAACAACCATAAGGCTCTCTTATCATACTTTCTACTGACGTCATCAATTCGTGTGTAACGCTATTAAATACTGAAAATTCGCCTTTTAAAGTGCCTTTTAGGTGTTTTGGAATGGTCAAGGTAACTTCGTGTGAAAATGCAGTATTGCCAAAATGGAAGCTCTCAGGAAATCCTTTTGTATTGATTTGCAATGTTTGGCTTAGATGGTCTTGTGCATAAATACTTGTGAGCGAAATCTCCATTTTTTCGTTTGTGCTTACATCACTTGCAAAAACAGACACATAAATTACTTTTTTTTCTTTTGGCAAAAAATCAATTTTTTGGGTCAAAAGATTAAAATTATCTTTAAAATTATTTCCTAAAATCTGCATTTTTTTACCCAAAAACGCTACTTTTAAATCTGCTTGAAGGTTTATATCAAGGTTATTCTGTAATTGAATAGCAATTTGGGCGGTGTCCTGTTGTGTAAAAAATGGCGGAATGACCGCATCAATTTGCAAAGATTTTTGGGTAAAATATGTATTTTCATTTTTACCAATCAATCCACCGCCAAAACCTTCCGCACTAATGCGATATGTGGTAATATTGTCTGCATTGTAAAAACTTATTTCTGCATTGCCATTTTCGTCAGTTTGGATTTCATTTTCCCAAAAAATAGTATCTCTAAAATCAGTTCTTTGTTCATTTTTTACAAGTTGTTCTTCTTTTTTGCTGTAATCAGGCACATAAAACTCCCTTTCAGGTGCAACCACATTAGGCACAATTATAAGTTTTGTATAAGGTGAATGATATTTATAAGGTTCTTTAAAACCACCGTATTTGCTTGTTCTTTTGGTATTTATCAATACAACACCATTCGCAGCTTGCGCTCCATATATTGCAGAAGCAGGCGCATCTTTCAATACATCTATGCTTTCAATATTTTCCAACACAATGTTGTTAATATTATTGGCATTAGTCGCAACACCATCTACAATATACAAAGGTGATGAACCACTTGAAATGCTACCAATTCCTCTTATACGTATATTTGAAGCCACACCAGGTTGTCCTTCCGTGAGTTGTACGCCTGCTATTCTACCCTGCATTGCTCGGTCAAAACTTGCCATAGGTGCAGAAGCAAAATCTTGTTTTATTTGCATGGTTTCCCAACCACATGTTGTTTCCCTAACTCCATAACCAGCAACTACTACTTCTTCCATTACATCAGGACTCAAAGAAAGTGCAGTTGTACTAATTGGAATTAAATTTTTATTGCTGACAATTTGATTTTTGTATTTTTTTGCCTCAAAAATAACATTTCCCATACCTTCATTTAAGCCATATTTTTTGTCAATGTTTGCGTTTTCAGGGTTGGTGTCCAAAACAATATCACAAAAATCGTATTTTTTTGCTCTTGCCAACAAAATCATTTGATGTTGTGGATTTACATTAAAAATGGTAAAATTCCCTTGTTCATCTGCTTTAAAAATAACGCCTTTGAGGTCTTTTGCGGTTATTTTTTCTTTGGAGCTTTTGCTGGTAAATAGTACCACTTCTGCGTTAGGAATAGGTTTTAATTTTTTATCAATTACTTTTCCGCTAATGGTAGAAAGTTTGTCAGGCAAAAATTTCACAAAATATTCTTTGGATTTATTTTTGTCTAAATCCACATTTTTCCATTGAAAAGTACGCCAACCGTGTGTAAGCATCAAATAATCCAATGCTTTGGTAAGATTTTTTTGTTTTTTGTTTTTTTCTTCAAAATAAAAATTTGGTTCATCAATATTTCCTTTTAATTCTGAACCCAACAAAAGCCAAGACATCATATTGTGCTGTTTGTCGTCAGCAATATTCAAAATCTGTTCATTTACCACACTCAAAGAAACATTTGCAGAAACAGGTTTTTTATTTTCGTCGGTGGTTTTTAAGGCAATTTTTACCTGCTCACGTGGGAGATAATGCGTTTTGTTGGTTTTGAGGTCAATATTTAATTTTTTATTTGGGTTTAAAAATACCAATCTTTCCGCTTGTGGAACTTGATTTTTGTCAAATAAAGTCAGTTGTGCAATGCCAATAGGCATTTTTTTGGTATCAATATCCAATAAATTCAAACCTTTTGACACATTTATTTTTTGGCTAAAAACAATTTTATTCGCACTTTTTAAAATCAAATAAACGAAGTTTTTTTCATTTTTTGTTTCTTCATTTCCAACATAAAATTTGGTTTTTAAAATGTTGTTTTTATCAAGTGTATCAATTTCTGCATTGAGAAAGATTTTTTTATTTGGGTTAGGTTTTGGAATAGATTTTTTGAGTAAAAAAGGTTTTTTTATGTGCAAAAAATAATTTTTGTTGGCTTCGTGCAGTAGCTCAAAACTTCCCATTCCTTGATGATAGCTTTTGAAGGTAGAAATTTTTTGGTTTTCTTCCCAAATTTCACCTTCAATATCTGTCCCTTTTCCATACATATCTATTGCTTTAAAAGCTACATTTTGGCTTACATTTTCCACCAAATCGCCACCTTCAGGCATAAATTGTATTGCAAGATTTTGCAAAACCACAGGCACAAATCTTGTAATATTTTCGCTTTGCGTATTATTTTCGTTAGAAATAATAAGATTTAGCAACACATCTGTTGTATTGAGCGTATCAGGCAAGGCAAATGTAACAAGGGCATTGCCTTTTGTGTCAGTTTGGAAGGATTTTTCCAAAAATTTTGTGCCTTTTATATTTACAATGGCTTTGACTTCTTTATTTTGAAGTGGATTTTTTGCCAAATCTTTTGCTTCAAAAGTTGCTTCTACCTGACTTCCTGCTCCATAACCTTTTTGTAAAAAGTCAATTTTTAGCAATAATTTTGGGTTAAAATAATGCTGAACTTGGATATTTTTTTCAAAAAAAACTTCTTTTCCTTGATTTTTAAGCCAATTAGTATAAGCAATTATTTTATACATTCCGCCAATTTTTGGCAACTCAAATGTAAATTGGCTTGTGCCTTGTGATAAATAAGCAGGTTTTTTTTCTAAAATATTTCCCTGCGAATTATGAAGTTCTACGTATGCAATTTCGCTCAAATCGCTTGCTTTTTGCACATCATTTAACACATATAATTGTCCCCAAATGGTTTCTTCTGGCTTATAAAATGGTTTATCCAGATGAAAATAGATTTTTTCGGTGGGCAAACTTTCGTGAAAATCTGCTACCTTTGTTACACATTTTTTAAGAAAATTATCAGAAGTATCTACTGCAAAATTTGTATTATTAAAAGTTACATTATTTTGCGTTGTATTTTGAAATAAATTTTCGGATAAAAAATGCTTTTTGGCTGTGTTTTTTGGGTTAGAAAAATCATTTTTTGATAAAAAATTTTCTGAAAAAAACGCAGAAAAACCGACAAAAACGCTTAAATAAATGATATTTAAGCGTGAGAAGTATTTTAACATAAAAAAAATGGTTATTTATTTAATAAATTGTCAGAAACGTTATTAGCATAAATTTTAATTTTATACTAATTTATAAGCACTAATTTATTAAAAATTATTGTAAAAAACCACTTTTTTGAAGATTTTTAAAATTTTATTTTTTTAGAAAGGGGAAAAAGGTATTAGGGGAAAGGTGTCAGGGGAAAGGTATCAGGAGAAAGGTATCAGGGAGAAGGTATCAGGTATCAGGAGAAAGATGTCAGAGAAAGGAATTAGAAAAAAAAAACAGCCAAAATACTTTGTATTTGGCTGTTTCATTTATCATTCAACATTTATCATTTATCATTGAATTTGGCTGTTTCATTTACCATTTACCATTCAACATTCACCATTTACTTGTTGTCCATCAATATCACTTCCACTCTGCGATTTTCTTGTGCCTGTTGTTTATTATTTTCCAAGATATGCACAGGCAAAGACCTTCCCATACCACGATACAAAAGACGATAATCTTCCACGCCTTTGCTCACAAGATAATCACGTACTGCCAAAGCACGTTCTTCTGACACTTTTTGACAGCCTTTTGTAGAGCCAAACATATCAGAATAACCTTTTATGTCAATGATTGCGTTTTCGTGTTTTTGAAGATATTGCACAAATTCATCTAATTTTTGGGTATATTTTTCTTCAATTTTATTTTTTTCAAAATCAAAATAAATAATGGTTTTGTCTGAAAAAATAGGTTCATTCATAACTTCTGCCTCAAAACTCATTTCCACAGATTGGTGTGCGTGGTGGTCTTTTTTTTCTTCTTCTTGTGGTACATATTCATCAAAACCTTTTGTTTTACGTGCAGACGCATATATTTTTGCTTCGGTTTCGTCTTTGTCTGTAACAATCAAACTGTGCGAAAATTCAGAGGTTTCACCTTTGGTTTCTACAAGAAGCAAATAATGATAGACACCCAAATTTAATTTGGGTAATTCAAAACGTCCTTCTGTTGGAAGATTATCTTTTAGGATTTTGTAAGTTCCGTCAGCAAGTTGTTCAGAAAGCGTAACTTTTTTTGCTTTTTGGGTAGTTTTCCATTGCAAAACACCTTTTTGTGTTTGTTTTATGAGGTTATTTCCTGCAAAAATTGCATTGACAACTTTTATTTTGTGTTTAAAACGTGTTTGTGATTCTTTGCTCACCAATACCAAAATATATTCGGTTGTAGCGGTTGGTTTTACATTTAAAAATCCTTTTGTAGGGAGATTCATTTTCAATACGTGCCTTGTATATTCATTTTCTCTTTCTTCCACGATAAGGTCATTCAAATTAGGGAAAACTTTCCACATAATCCTGCCTTCTTCACCTGCGAGCAATGTGCGTGTTCCTGTAAAAAAACCGTGTTCCACATTTGTATCGTGTTTATATACAAGCGTGTCATCTTTGGCAGTTTGGGGGTTTGGTTGAATCACAAAAAGCTCAAATTTGGTATTTTTGGTAGGTTTTATTTTGTAATTTGCTTCTGCGGGCAAATCTTCCCAAATCAAAACTTCTTTGCCTTCTATCAATTCGTGCATCCAAATTTTCTTTGCTTCTGGATTTACTTTCCATTCCAAATGCGTACTTTCACCTACCGAAACCTGTTCCTCGCCTTTGAAAAAAGGTTTGTCAATGTTTATTTTTCTGGTTTCTTGTAAATGATGTAATTTTTTGTGCATTGGCGAATGAAATGCAACATCAAGGGTAATATTTTTTGCATTTTTTTCGGTGATATTAGGCAATGAAAGATTGCCAATATTTTCCAAATTTTCTTTAATGCCCTGTAATGCAATATTACGTGTGTGTTTGGAGGGCGAAATTTCCCATTTTACTTGGGTACTTTGTCCTTCCATAATATTGGCAGGAATTACCTCAAAACAAACAATTTGTGGGAGTTGTTTTGGGTTGCAAGCCATTACACTTGTTGCCAATAGTCCAGCGAAAATTTTATTTTTATATTTTGAAGTAAAGTTTGGCATGAAAAAAATAAGAATTAGGAATTAAGAATTAGGAATTGTTTTTTAACATTTCCGCTTTTACAAAAAATTATTTGCTAAATTCAAAAAAAAAAAGGTATTTTCAAATTTTTTATTAGAAAAATTATAAATTTCTTACATGATTTTTACAAAAAAAAGAAAATGTTAAAAATAATAGTTTTTTTGTATTTTTTTTATCTAATTTTCTGCTTAGTATTTAATATTTTGTTGCTGTAAATTTTCTGTTGCAATAACCATTCTTATTTGGTGTATTTATCAAATAAAATGTAATTTTCTATAAAAATGCCTGTTTTTACATAAAAATATTCAATATTGATTTCCTTAAAAACTAATAAAAAATATGAATATTTAAAGAACAATAACAAATAAAAAAAAGCCTTCTTATCATCTAAGAAGGCTTTTTTTTATTTTTAAATTCAAAAAAAATTATTGAATAACTACTTTTTGAATAATGATTTTTGAATTTTGTATGATTTTAAACATATAAGTTCCTTTTGCCAAATGTCTAATATCAAGCGTTGTTTTAGCATTTTTAAGGTCATTTTTTGCAATGCTTTTTCCTTCCAAATTGGTAATTTCAAGCAAAGCAGTTTTTGCATTTTCCCATTGGTTAAATTCAATGGTAACTTCTTCACTTGCAGGATTTGGATAAATTTTTACTTTTTGTTCTATGCCTTTTATAAAAATAACATCAGAATACGCAAAATTATTTTCCAAATCAATTTGTTTTAATCTATAATACGCATCTTTTTCTTGTGTTTGCACAAAATTATAAGATTTTGTATTGTTGGAATTTCCAGCACCTTCCATAAAAGCAATTTTTGTAAAATCTGTTGCATTTTCAGAAGTTTCTATTTCAAAACCTTTTGTATTATTTTCTGAAAAAGTTTTCCAACTAAGCATATTTTTTTGGTCATCAATTCTCATTCCTGAAAAATTTAATACCGTTTGGGGCAATGTTGTGCCTATTGACCCAATGACAAATTCGCTAAAACTTGCAGTGAGAAATGTACTAAATTGAACAAGTTTTGTGGCGTTGTTGGCACTTGTTGCAGCACTTGTGCCTGCCCAGATGCTTTCTGCATTGTGTTGTCTTTTGAATAATTTTACATTAGCAGGTGTAATTTCGTCAGCAGAAATAATGGTATTTCCAGCAGGAATTTGGAATCTCATTCCAGAGAAATTAAGTCCTGTGAGGTTTGTACCAAAATTTCTTACTACCCAATAACAAGAAACTATGTTATATGGAAGATTACTAAAAGGTGTTTCTGCTGTAATTTGTGTTACAACCAATTCACCATTTGGTACAACTGTATTAAAATTAATTTCCATATTGGTTGTGGCTAATGGTACTTCTGCACCACCAACAGGTGCTGTGATGTTGAGGCGTTGGCTTTGTCCGCCACCTACCGAAACACTTGATGCAGTTCTTACCACATCACCGCTAAAAGTTCCATTTTTACCTGCAACTCTATCCACGATATTACCTGATGTTTCATTTAGTTGATAATATCCCAAAAGCGTAGCTTGTGAGATTTGTGTTAGGTGCATATTTTCACGTATTTGGTTACGTGTGCGGGCTTCGTTCCAAATTCTTATTTCTTCAAGATTTCCTTTGAAATATTGATTTCCACCCACTTGTCTATTGCCCAATCTCATATTTGTATTGCCTGTATAATCAGAAGTTCTTGGATTAGTACCACTCAACATACTAACAGCAGTACCATCTATATAAAGTGTTTCGGTTTTAGTAGGTTGGTCATAAGTTACGACCAAATGATGAAAACCTGTAGTATGTGTCCAAGTATAAATATTATTTCTATTACCAAAATCTATGCTTATTTGGTTGCTACTTTGTGCATTGATGGTTAGGTTTTGATTATTAGAATTTACATTTCCCATTGAAAATAATGTTTGGGCGGTAGTAGTTGGCACATCACCAAGTTTAAACCAAAATTCTATACTAAATGTACTAAGTGAAATATTGGCAGCGTTGCTTACGTCTATTTGTCCATTTATTCCAGGATAATTGAGCATATTCCCTCTGTAAATATCAGGCGAACCTGTCCAAACTGCTACAGGAACAATATTGGAAGATGTCACAGTGCTTGTCAAACAAGTTCCACCTGCGATACTAATATCACATCTGATATTATCACCATTCACAAGTCCTGTTGCATTCCAAGTATTAGAAGCTCCAGATTGTTGATTTACATTATTTTTTACAAATGTATAAGTAACCGTTCCGCCTCCTGTGTTGGTTGTGGTTGCGGTAAATGTTTGGCTTACGGTTGTAACAGACGCAGGTGAAAGGGTTACACTTGGAGTAATAAGTGGTTGAATAACAAAATTAACTGCAACCCTACAATTTGGGAAAGTAGAACAAGCAGTATAATATGTGGTAGTGCCTACTGTGGCTGTATTAGCCAGACCTGACCCAGCTACACCTACAGGATTAAATGGTGAGCCTGTACCTATTGCAGTACCACCTGTTGCAGTTGTGTACCATTGTGCAACAGCACCACCTGTTGTGGGTGCAATAGTTGCTCCAACTGGACCTGTATATGTCCATTCATAATTACCTGTTGTACCTGCACTAAAACTTGTAGAAATTAAATAATATGTAACACCTGTTGTAAGTGTTGCAGTTATTAAAGCATCATTATTACAATTTCCGCCACTATTGCCATCATCATCAGCCTTAATAAAATCGGAAGGTGTGCCACAAGGATTTGCACCGTCAAAAGCATTTTGGTATAATGAAGCGTGAGCGTCCCAATTTGTGCCAGGCGTACATTGTGCAAATGTATAACTTCCTGGTGTGCTTACTGTAAAAGTAAATACTTCATAATATTGTGATGGCACTGCAGTTGCCCCACAAGTCGTTCCCGTTACATTTCGTGTCCATCTGCTATCAGTAACATCAAGTGTTCCAGAATTAAATACTGTGTTTTGTGCTACAGGGGGAAAAACGACAGAAGGACAAGTGGTATTTGTGAGTGTTCCTGTGCCACCTTGACATATTGTAGTGCCTGTACCAGTTACACTTATTACGTTTATTGTGATAGCATTTGAGGTAACAGTTGCAGCAGTAATACATACCGTAGCAGAGCGACTTACTACACACGCTATTTGGTCAGTGCTTACAAAATCAGTTCCCATTACTCCTGAATACGTTGCAGAATTTGCACCTGAAATATTTGTGCCATTTTTTGTCCATTGGTAAGTGGGGGTAAGACCGCCATTTGTAATGGAAGCGGTAAATGTAATATTTGAACCTATACAAGACGGATTAGCGCCTGTTGTAACACTATTTACAGCAGTCAATGCACCCACAGAATTTACTGTAACTATTGTACTGCGTGTACATATTGTACCTGCACAATTCCACGTGCCAGTGTAAGTAGTGGTAACAATAGGATTTACGACAAAAATATTATTGGTAGAAATTACCGTTCCCCCTATTTTCCAATCTTGAAAAATACAATTTACAGGTTGGAACAAACGACAATATTGGTCACCTGGCACAATTCCAGGAGGGTCTTGCGCATTCATACCAGGCACAGGAATAGCTATTGTTCCATCTATGTTTTCAGCACCTGATGTTATCAATCCCCCTCCAAAAGTAGTATCCCAATTGGCAGAAAGTTGTGAAACAATCACATTAAAAGTACCATTTTCATTTAATACGATTTGAAATGAGGCTGTTCCTGTGCCACCACCATAAGGGGCTACATTGTTATAACTTACCACAAATCGCCTATTGGGTGCTGTGCCTGTGGTTGCGTATGTAATCGTCCCTCCATCATTAATGTCAATATCCATAAAAAGCCCAGCAATATAATTATTAGGCAATCCTCCTGTTGGTATTGCAAAACTGCTAAATCCTGTAAAGGTAAATGCCCCAAAACCTACAATCCCATTGGATTGAATAATTGCATCAGTGTAATTATTCCCAAAAAAATTAAAATTAAAACCTATTGGAACTGGACTCGTGATACAATCATCACAAGGAGTTGGAAAAGCATTTGTGCCTGATATGGCTACAGGTGAGCAAGTGGTAGTAGTTACATTGAATACGGGATTGGTAACAGGTGTATAAAGTGTGCGATTAGCACCACAGGCAATAGTTGTATCTGCAGGTACAAACAATGTAGGACACTGGGCAAAAGTTTGGAAGCTTGTACTAAATATCAAAAATAATATCCCAAATATTATTTTTTTAAGTATAATGCTTTTTTGAGAAAATAATTGGGGTTTGAAAAGATAAAAATTTGTCATAAAAAATGTTTTTGGATTATTATTAGATTTTTTATTAAA
>JAAFIN010000042.1:0-2257 GCA_013297825.1 Cytophagales bacterium | reverse complement strand
GGTGCATTTGTATTTAATTTGGTTTTTGAAATAGTTAAATTAAAAACATAAGCATAAAAAAGACAAAACAACCTAAAAATAAAAATGGTCATACCACGTTTTTACGAAGGTATGACCATTTTTTTAAAATCATTTTTTTTAATAAAAAAAACTAAACTTTTTGGGCTTGTGCCACTTGTTCATCTGTAAGTTCAAAAAAAGCCATTATATTATATATATATCCCATTACTAAGAGAACAAGCGAAACTAATGAGCTTACAAGAAAAGTTATTATAAAAAAAGGAAGTATCATTTTTATATCCAGCGTGTAACTTAATAGTATGAAAATTTCAACATTTATGCCTATAATGAGTAATGCTAAAAATATAAAATGTGCACCTTTTTTAAATTTTTTGATGCCTGTTGCATCAGTAAGATGAAAATACATCAAACGAGTAAAATAACTATTCAATACTATAATTAAAAATAATAATGTTATAAAAGGCACAAAAGATGTATTTTGAATAACATATAATATCATTTCATTATATTTTTCACGATTTTCTCTTTGAAGTTGTTGCATTAAAATTAAAATTTCATTGGTTGAGCCATCTCCAAATTTACTTGTAACATCAGAAGATAAAAAAAGAAAAAATAGATTGCTAAAAACCGCAATAATCATAGATACAATGAAAAAAGTAATTGCCCATTTTTTCAGTTTTTCATTTTTATAAGCATTTGCTATTTGTAAAATTGCAAAAAATAATAAAATAGAAGGTAACATACCAAAAATACTTTGTGCAACACTACCAAATGCAATAAGAATCGCATAACCAAGAAGTGCTAAACAAAAAGGAGCAAGCAACGCAATACGTGCCAAAAGAACAGGTTTCATAAAAAAGTTTAAGGTTTAAAAAGTTCAAAGTTTAAAATAATTTTATTTTTACTTTCAAATTATCCATTTTTTTGCAAAAATAAAATAAAAAAACGCATTTTTTTTATTTATTTTGCACAAAAAATATAATTTTTTTGCTGAAAAAATAAACAAAAAAATGAATCCAAATCCAAATAAAAATATCCAAAATCCTAATAATTATATTGTCATAATGGCAGGAGGTGTAGGCTCTCGTTTGTGGCCTTTTAGTAGAAATCACCACCCAAAACAATTCCACGACATATTAGGCAAAGGAAAATCTCTTTTGCAGGAAACCATTGACAGACTCACAGATATTTGTCCTATTGAACGTATTTTTGTAGTTACCAATGATATTTATGACCACCTTGTAAAAGAACAACTGCCCACGTTTCCACTTGATAATCTTTTGCTTGAACCACTCAAACGCAATACTGCCCCTTGTGTTGCGTATGCGTCTTACAAAATTTTTACCCAAAACCCCAATGCTAATATTGCGGTATTATCTGCTGACCACGCCATTGAACAAGTAGATTTATTTGTGGATACGCTCATAAATGCGCTTGAATTTGCAGAAAACAATGATGTATTTGTAACACTTGGGATTCGTCCTACACGCCCAGATACAGGTTATGGATATATTCAATACGAAGAAACTCCAGAAGAAGAAAAAGAAAATATTGAAAAATTAAACAAGAATAAAGAACATAAAGCACAAAAAAACATTCCTGAAAAAGCCAAAAAAGTAAAAGTTTTTACAGAAAAACCTGAACTAAAAATGGCAAAAGAATTTCTGAAAAGTGGAGACTTTGTATGGAATGCAGGTATGTTTGTAGCAAAAGCAAAAGTTTTTAAAAATGCGTTCAAAAAGTTTTTATTTGATATTCATATTCTTTTTGAAGAAATAGAAAAAGATTTTTTTACCCCACAAGAAAAAAAATCCATTCACAAAATATATCCACTTTGTAAGAGTATTTCTATGGATTATGGCATTATGGAAAAAGCTGACAATGTTTTTGTTATTCCAAGTGCTTTTGATTGGTCTGATTTGGGAACGTGGAAATCTCTCTATGAAAATTCGCCCAAAGATGTCAACAAAAATGCCATCACAGGTAATGTATTAACATACAACACCAAAAAATGTATTATCAAAATGCCAAAAGATAAATTGGTGGTGGTACAAGGTTTGGATAATTATATTGTGGCTGAATTTGATGGTGTTCTGCTTATTTGTCATAAAGACCACGAACAAGACGTAAAACTTTTTGTGGAAGATGCAAAAGAAAAAGGAATGAAATTTCTTTAGTAATTATGAATTTTTAATTATGAATTATGAATGGAACAGCCTTTTTTAATGTTAAATGA